>JAWWCG010000181.1:0-6757 GCA_033720555.1 Kiloniellales bacterium
ACGACGACGAGGACATGTTCGCCGAGATGCGCCTGGCGCTCAGGCTCAGCCGGCCGCCGCTGATCGGCGCGCCGGCCCCCGGCCCGGCCGACATCTTCAAGCTGGCGACCCGGGGCGGCGCCAAGCTGCTGCGGGCGGCGGACCGGCTCGGCCGCCTGGCGCCGGGCTACCGGGCCGATATCGCGGTCGTCGACCTGGCCCGCGCCACCTGGCCGTGGACCGCGCCGGAGGCGGCGCCCCTGGAGATCGTCGTCCAGCGCGCCCGGGCGGGCGACGTCCGCACGGTGCTGGTCGAAGGCGAGGTGGTGCTGGACGAGGGCCGGCCGACCCGCTTCGACGCCGAGGCGGCCGGGGCCGCGCTGGCCGAGCGCCTGGCGGCGACCCCCTATCCGGCGGAGGCGGCGGCCCTGGCCGAGCGCCTGGTGCCCTATCTCGAGGCCTACTACCGGGCCTGGCCCCACCCGCGCCCGGCGCCCTACACCAGCTACAACTCGCGGCTCTGAGGACCCACGGCTCCCCGCCCGTCGCTACAGCGAGGCGGCGGCGCGGGCCGCCTGGTCGTAGAGGCCGGAGGCGGCGCGCAGGAGGTCGGCGGCGGCGCCGATGCGCTGGTTGAGGTCGCCCGACGCCACGTCGGAGGAGGCGCCCGAGAAGGCGTCGAGCGCCGCCATGAGGCAGTCCTCGCGGACCCGGCGATAGCGCTCGCAGGCCCGGCGGCCGTCCTCGGTGGTGGCGTAGAGCCGCTCCTTGCCGCTCTTGCGCGCCGCCACCAGGCCGGCGCGCGCCAGTTTGCGGAGCGCGTAGGCGACGGTATGGCTGTCCTCGACGTTGAGCACGAAGCAGATGTCGGCCAGCTTCTTGTCCCGCGCCCGGTGATTGACCGAGTGCAGCACCAGGATGTCGAGCGCCCCGAGGTCGCCGAGCCCGGCCGCCGCCATGCAGCGCACGATCCAGCGGTTGAAGGCGTGGGAGGCGACGATCAGGCCGTACTCGAACTCGCTCAGCTCGGCCGAGCGCTCGGAGACCAGGTGGGCCGAGGAGACGATCGGCCGCTTGGCGCCGGCGCCGCTCACGACCGGCCTCCCGCCTCGCCGTCCACGACCTCCGCGAAGGCGCGCACCGGCATGGAGGCCGCACCGCGGGCCGGGATCGGCAGGGCGAAGAAGCGGAACGCGCGGCCGTGCAGCCGGTCGAGATGGCGGAGGTCCTCGACGATCAGGATGTCGCGGGCGAGCAGCCGGCTGTGGGCGGGCTTGCTCAGGTCCGCCTTGCCGTCGACGCTGACCGCGTCGACGCCGAGCAGCTTCGCGCCGCGGTCGATGAGCAGGTCGATAACCTCCGTCGACAGCACCGGCGGGTCGAGATAGCCGGGCGCGCCCCAGTAGCGGTCCCAGCCGAAATTGACCAGCACCGCACGGCCGGCCAGGTCGTCGGGCAGCGCGAGCTCGTCCGGCGCGACGACGCTGTCGGGCGCGCGGCCGCGCGCGTCCACGACGACGCCGGGCAGCACCAGCTCGTCGAGCCCCAGGCCGGCGATGTCGCGCTTCTCGGGATAGCGGATATAGGGCGCGTCGAGCCGTGTGCCCATGGAGGTGAAGAAGCGCGCCTCGGTATAGGCGAAGGCGCAGCGCCCGCCGTAGAGGGGCGCCGTGTCGGCGTGGCTCAGCACCTCGCGGATCTCGGCGGTGCAGTGAAGCTCGCGGCCGTCGGCGCCGGTCATCGAGAAGCCGGGCATGCCGTCGTAGAACGGTGCGGTCAGGTCGATCAGCCGGCTCATGGCGCGCTCTCCCCGCCCGCGTCCGCGGCCTCGCCCGCGGTCGCACTCTCGCCCGGCGCGCCGAAGCCGCCGCCGCCCGGGGTCTCCATGACGAAGGCGTCGCCGGCCTCCATCTCGGTCTCGTCGTTGCCCTTCAGCGCCTCGCGGCGGCCGTCGGCGCGCTCGACATAGTTGCGGCCGCGCGCGCCCGCCTCGCCGCCGTGCAGTCCGTAGGGGTCGGTGTCGCGGTGCGAGGAGAGCGTGGTCGCCGTCATGGCCTCCAGGAAGCGCAGCCGGCGGATCACGCCGTCGCCGCCGCGGTGCCGGCCGCGCCCGCCCGAGCCGCGGCGGATGCGGAATTCCTCGAGGCGCACGGGAAAGCGCCACTCCAGCACCTCCGGGTCGGTCATGCGGGTGTTGGTCATGTGGCTGTGCACGGCGCTGGTGCCGTCGTGGTCGGGCCCGGCGCCGGTGCCGCCGCAGATCGTCTCGTAGTTCTGATAGCGCGCGTTGCCGTAGACGAAGTTGTTCATGGTGCCCTGGGCCGAGGCGAGCACGCCGAGCGCGCCGTAGAGCGCGTCGGTGAGGCACTGGGAGACCTCGGTGTTGCCGGCGATCACCGCGGCCGGGTACTCCGGGCTGATCATGGAGCGCTCGGGGATGACCAGCTTGAGCGGCTTCAGGCAACCCTCGTTGAGCGGGATCTCGTCGTCCACCAGGGTGCGGAAGACATAGAGCACGGCCGCCTTGCAGACCGCGGTCGGGGCGTTGTAGTTGCCCGCGTCCTGGGGCGAGGTGCCGGTGAAGTCGATGGTCGCCTCGCGCGCCCGGCGGTCGACCGTGATCCGCACCCGGATCTCGCTGCCGTTGTCGAGCGGATAGGCGAACTGGCCGTCCTTGAGCACGTCGAGCACCCGGCGCACGGACTCCTCGGCGTTGTCCTGGACGTGGCCCATGTAGGCCTGCACCACGTCGAGGCCGAAGTGGGCGACCATCTTGCGGACCTCCTGCACGCCGGTCTCGCAGGCGGCGATCTGGGCGCTCAGGTCGGCCATGTTCTGGGTCGGGTTGCGGCAGGGATAGGGCCCGGAGGTCAGCAGCTCCAGGGTCTCGCGCTCGCGCAAGCGCCCCTCCTCCACCATGAGGAAGTTGTCGATCAGCACGCCCTCCTCCTCGATGGTGGTGCTGTCGGGCGGCGCCGAGCCCGGCGTGCGGCCGCCGATGTCGGCGTGATGGCCGCGCGAGCCGACGTAGAACAGGATCTCCCCGTCGGCCTCGTCGAACACCGGCGTGATCACGGTCACGTCCGGCAGGTGGGTGCCGCCGTTGTAGGGCGCGTTGAGGACGTAGACGTTGCCCGGCTTCATGGTGTCGGCGTTCTCGCGGATCACCGTCTTGATCGATTCCCCCATGGAGCCGAGGTGGACCGGCATGTGCGGCGCGTTGGCGACCAGATTGCCGGCCGGGTCGAAGATCGCGCAGGAGAAGTCGAGCCGCTCCTTGATGTTGACCGAATAGGCGGTGTTGGCGAGCGTCGCGCCCATCTGCTCGGCGATCGACATGAAGAGGTTGTTGAACACCTCGAGCATGACCGGGTCGGCCTCGGTGCCGACGGCCTCGGTCTTGGGGCGCGGCTTGACGCGGGCGAGCACCAGGTGGCCGCGCCGGGTCAGCTCGGCGCGCCAGCCCGGCTCGACGATGGTGGTGGCGGTGCGCTCGACGACGATCGCCGGGCCGTCGACCGTCTGGCCCGGCGTCAGGGCGTCGCGGTCGTAGAGCGGGCTCTCGTGCCAGGCGCCGCCGGCGTAGAGGCGGACCCGGTCGAGGGGCGCGGCCCCGGCCGCGTCCGGCGCGATCTCGGCCTCGACGTCCGCGACCGCCTCGGTGACGCCGATCGCCTCGGCCGAGACCGCCTCGGCCACCAGCTTGCGCTCGGGCGCGACGAAGCCGAAGCGCTGGCGGTGGCTGTCCTCGAAGGCCCGCTTCATGGCCTCGAGATCGGCGAACTCGACCAGCAGCGGGCTGTCGGTGCCCTCGTAGCGCAGGTGGACCTTGCGGTTGACCCGGATCTTGGCCTCGGCGATGCCCTGCTCGGCGATCTCGCGCCGCGCCTCGGCCTCCAGCTCGGCGAAGGCCGCCTCCAGGGCCGCCTCGACCCCGGCCTCGAAAGGCGCCTCGATCTGCCGCTCGCGCATCGCCCGCACGTCGGCCAGGCCCATGCCGTAGGCCGACAGCACGCCGGCGAAGGGATGCAGGAAGACCCGCGTCATGCCCAGCGCGTCGGCCACCAGGCAGGCGTGCTGGCCGCCGGCGCCGCCGAAGCAGTTGAGGACGTAGCCGGTCACGTCGTGGCCGCGCTGGACCGAGATCTTCTTGATCGCGTTGGCCATGTTCTCGACCGCGATGCGCAGGAAGCCCTCGGCGACCTCCTCGGGCTTCGGCGTGGCCTGGCCGGTGGCGCGGGCGATCTTGTCGGCCAGCGCCGCGAACTTCGCGTGCACCACCTCGGCGTCGAGCGGCTGGTCGCCGTTCGGCCCGAACACCTTGGGGAAATGCGCCGGCTGGATCTTGCCGAGCATGACGTTGCAGTCGGTGACCGCGAGCGGCCCGCCGTTGCGGTAGCAGGCCGGGCCCGGGTTGGCGCCGGCGGACTCCGGCCCGACCCGGTAGCGCGCGCCGTCGAAGGTGAGGATCGAGCCGCCGCCGGCCGCCACGGTGTGGATGCGCATCATCGGCGCGCGCATGCGCACGCCCGCCACCTGGGTCTCGAAGGCGCGCTCGTACTCGCCGTCGAAGTGGGCGACGTCGGTCGAGGTGCCGCCCATGTCGAAGGTGATGATCTTGTCGAAGCCGCCCATGGCCGCGGTCTCCACGGCGCCGACGATGCCGCCGGCTGGGCCGGAGAGGATCGAGTCCTTGCCCTGGAACAGGCGGGCGTCGGTGAGGCCGCCGTTCGACTGCATGAACATGAGCCGGGCGTCGCCCAGCTCGCCCGCCACCTGATCGACGTAGCGCCTGAGGATCGGCGAGAGGTAGGCGTCCACCACGGCGGTGTCGCCGCGGCTCACCAGCTTGATCAGCGGGCTGACCTCGTGGCTGGCCGAGACCTGGGTGAAGCCGACCGCGCGGGCCAATTCGGCCACCCGGCGCTCGTGCTCGGCGAAGCGGTAGCCGTGCATGAAGACGATGGCGAGCGAGCGGAAGCCGTCGGCGAAGACGGCCTCCAGGTCGCGGCGCGCCGCCGCCTCGTCGGGCGCGGCGAGCACCTCGCCGGCGGCGCTCACCCGCTCGTCGACCTCGATCACCCGGCTGTAGAGCAGCTCGGGCAGGACGATGTGGCGGGCGAAGAGATCGGGCCGGTTCTGATAGCCGATGCGCAGCGCGTCGCCGAAACCCTTGGTGATCGCCAGGGCGGTGCGCTCGCCCTTGCGCTCGAGCAGGGCGTTGGTGGCCACCGTGGTGCCCATCTTGACCGCCGCGATCGCCGCGTCGGGGATCGCCTCGCGGCTGCCCAGGCCGAGCAGCGCGCGAATCCCCTCCAGCGCCGCGTCGCGGTAGCGCTCCGGGTTCTCCGACAGCAGCTTGTGGGTCACCAGGCCGCCGTCGGGCCGGCGCGCCACCACGTCGGTGAAGGTGCCGCCCCGGTCGATCCAGAACTGCCAGCGGCCGCCCTCATCGCCGCCATTGCTGCTGCCGCCGCCGGTTCCCTCGGCGGCCGGCCCGCCGGTCCGCTCCGTCGCCTGGCCC
Source organism: Kiloniellales bacterium (assembly GCA_033720555.1). Classification (GTDB taxonomy): domain Bacteria; phylum Pseudomonadota; class Alphaproteobacteria; order Kiloniellales; family JAKSDN01; genus CALJXB01. The sequence goes on from JAWWCG010000181.1 coordinate 5,504, forward strand.
ATGGGCGCGCCCTCCCTCGGCTTGCCATCAAAAAGAATTGCGCGAAAAGATTTGCGCGAAATGTCGCGCGACGTGATCCCCGCGGCAATATATACACTTTATAGATAAATTGTATACGTTTTATCGTAAAGGCGGGCTCGACCGCGCCGAGCCTCCACAAAACGGGCCGCCCGTGATATGGCCCGTGATATGGCCCGTGATACGGCAGCCGAGAGGAGACGCGGAAGCCCGCGGCAGAGCGACGTGACGACCCTGGCCCTCAGAACCCTGATCCTGCTCGCCGTCCTCTTGGCCGGGCCGCTCTTGGTGATCGCCACCGGCCGGGCGAGCCTGTCGGGCGACTGGCGCACCGCCAGCCGGGCCAGCACCGGCCTGGCGCCCGACCCGGCGACCACGCCGGAGGCGGTGATCCAGGTCTACGGCGCCCGCGCCTTCCGCTGGCGCGGCGCCTTCTCGGTGCACACCTGGATCTCGGTGAAGCGGGCCGGCGCCGCGCGCTACCGGGTCTACGAGGTGATCGGCTGGCACGGCGCGAATTCCCTCAAGACCGGCGAGGCGGACCCCGACCGGCTGTGGTACGGCGCCCGCCCCGAGCTCTACCTCGACCTGCGCGGCGCGCGCGCCGCGGCCCTGATCGACCGCATCGAGGCGGCGGTGGCGAGCTATCCCTACGAGGGCCGCTACCGCACCTGGCCCGGGCCCAACTCGAACACCTTCACCGCCTTCGTCGCCCGCAAGGTGCCGGAGCTGGGCCTCGAGCTGCCGCCGACCGCGGTCGGCAAGGACTACCTCGGCGCCGCCACCTTCTTCGCCCCGGCGCCGAGCGGCAGCGGCTACCAGGTCTCGCTGTTCGGCCTGGCCGGCGCTCTGGCAAGCGTCGAGGAGGGCCTCGAGGTCCACCTGCTCGGCCTCACCTTCGGCGTCGACCCCCTCGACCTGGCGGTCAAGGTGCCGGGCCTCGGCCGCTTGCCATCGCCGGCCCGCGCGGACAGTCTGGTGGCGGACGCAAGGCCATGAGGCTCGCATGAGGCGCGCATGAGCGTTTGGGGGAAGATCTTGGGCGGCGCCGCCGGCTTCGCCATCGGCGGCCCGATCGGCGCGATTCTCGGCACCGCCGCCGGCCACGCCGTCGACAAGATGCGCGACAGCACCCGCGAGGCGCCGGAGGACGACGCCACCCGGCGGGTCGCCTTCACCATCGGCGTGATCGTGCTGGGCGCCAAGATGGCCAAGGCCGACGGGGTCGTCACCAAG
>JAWWCG010000182.1:0-6735 GCA_033720555.1 Kiloniellales bacterium
GGGATCGGACAGGGCGAACCACGGCAGGTGCTCGACGATCGGGGTGTCCCAGGAGACGACGCCTTCGCCGACCTGCCGCGCCACGACGGAGCTGGAAATCGACTTCGAGAGGGAGGCGATCTGAAACACGGTGTCGGCGTCGACCTTTTCCGGCCCGCCGACGGCGCGCAGCCCGAAGCCCTTGGCGTAGACCGTCTCGCCGCGCCACACCACGGCCACGGCCAGACCCGGGATGCCGGTCGCGTCCATGATGTCGGAAGCCAGCGTGTCGAGCCGCGCGATGGCGTCCTCGATCTGGCGGTCCGTGATGGTCCCCGCCACCGTCTGCGACGGCGGCTGGGTCGCCTCGAAGGCCGAGGCGGGTGGCGGACCGAGGCCTGGCACCAGGGACGCGGCCGCGATCAGGGACACCGCCGCGAGGCCGGCGCGGCGCACCCCACCGGACCGCGCGGCGTCCCGCTTACTCCCGGTAGAAAGACGGAGGCTTTGCGACATGGCTGGAATTCCCCCTGGCGTGAGCTTGGAACTATAGGTTAAAGCTCGGGGATGGGCCATAGCCGCGCCTCGCCGGCGACCGGGAGGTCCTTTTCCGCTCGGCTCTATCGGGCCCATCGGCGCACCGACGAAGGTAGGAATGGCACAGAACATTTACGACGATCCCCGGTTCTTCGCCGGCTACAGCCGATTGCCGCGGCAGGTTCACGGGCTGGCGGGCGCGCCGGAATGGCCCGCCGTCCGCGCCATGCTCCCCGATCTGGCGGGAAAGCGCGTCGTCGATTTGGGCTGTGGCTTCGGTTGGTTCGCCCGCTGGGCGAAGGAGCGCGGCGCGGCCCGCGTGCTCGGGCTCGACCTTTCGCAAAGGATGATCGCCCGGGCTAAGGCGGACACGTCCGATCCGGCGATCGAATACCGGATCGCGGACCTCGAGGCGCTGGAGCTGCCCGAGGCCTCCTTCGACCTCGCCTACAGCAGCCTCGCGTTCCACTACATCGAGGACTTCGCTCGGCTGGTCGGGAGCGTGCATCGCGCGCTGGCCGGCGAGGCGCCGTTCGTGTTCACGATCGAGCATCCGATCTACATGGCCGCGGCGCATCCGCGCTGGTGGCGCGACGAGGACGGCCGCCGCACCTGGCCGGTCAACGGCTACGCCGTCGAGGGCGAGCGCCGGACCGACTGGTTTGCCGACGGCGTGCGCAAATACCATCGCACGATCGGAACGACGCTCAACACCCTCATCGACGGCGGCTTCGCGATCCGCCGGGTCGAGGAGTTCGCCCCGAGCGAGGCGCAGATCGCCGAGGCGCCCGAGCTGGCGGAGGAGGTGGAGCGCCCCATGATGCTGCTGATTTCCGCCCTGCGGTGAGGCCCTGGGCCTTTCCCCGGGAGCATCTTCACGCGTCCCTCTGCCGAGCCGGGCGGTCGGTTGCGAGACGCGCCGTCGTCGACGGCCGCCGGCGATCCTCTAAGTACGGTGCGAATTTCGCATTGCGGCGCCGCGGGTTTCCTGGCTTTCTCCGCAGGCCCGGTCCGGCACCCGACGGCGTTCGAGGAGGTGCGCTCGCATGAAGCGACTGTCCGCGATTCTGATTCTGCCCCTTGCCATCGTGCTCTTCCATTCGACGCCGCTCGAGGCGCAGAGCGTCTACGTCGACAAGGACGGCAAGAGCGGAAAGAAGGTCCTGTCGCTGCCCTACGGTTTCTACAACGAGACCTTCGGCTTCGCCGGCGCCTATATCCACGGCGTGGTGGGCAGCCCGCAGCCGCAGTCCGCGCTCCTGGCGACCGCCATGGTGGGGACCAAGGGCTCGGCCATGTTGGCGCTCTTGGGCAAGGACATCCGCATGCCCGGCACCGCGCGGCTGTTCTTCGATCCCATCGCTTCGGTCGGCTATTTCGGCGACACCGACGCCTATATCGACGGCAACCCCGATTTTCCCAACCAGCGTGCCGGCGCCAACAGCTCCAACAAGGACAATTTCGTCAGCGGCGACGGCTGGGACAACTACTTCAGGCTCAAGTTCAAGTATCTGCTGCCGATCGGCCGCGGCCGCGACTCGATCATCGACCGGATCGAGCTCGACCGGGGAGTCCCGGTCGATCCGTCCGACGTTTCCCCCTGGTGGAACCCGCTCGCCTCCGGCAAGACCTACCTCGAGCTGCGGCCCTTCTACCGCTGGCAGCAGATCGACAGCGACGACCTCAACGACAACTTCCGCACCAACGGCCTCGACCTCGGGCTGTTCTGGGACGATCGCGACTTCGCTCCCAATCCCACCCAGGGGCACGGCCTGCAGCTCAAGGTCTCGCGCGACTTCGGCCTGTTCGACAGCGACAACTCGTGGACCGTGCTGCAGAGCGAAGTGGATCAATACTTCTCCCTGGGCGAATCCGAATACTTTCGCCAGCAGGTGATCGCCCTCGATTTCTGGACCGCCTATTCGCCGAGCTGGGACGTCACCGACTCGGGCGCGATCAATAACCGCCCGCCGGCCTACACCGGCGCGACCCTGGGCGGGCTGTGGCGCATGCGCGCCTTCCCGGCCCAACGCTTCAGCGACCGGGCGGCGATCTACTATTCGGCCGAGTACCGCATGACGCTCAAGTGGAATCCCTTCGACGATTGGCCCGAGGTCAACCGCCTGCTCGGCGTCGAATGGCTGCAGCTCGTCCCCTTCGTGGAGGCCGGGCGGGTGGCGCCGGAGTACGACCTCGCGAACCTCCACTCCAGCATGAAGTGGGACGCCGGCATCGGCCTGCGGGCCTGGGCCAAGGGCCTGGTCGTGCGGGTCGACACGGCCGCCTCGGACGAGGGGCTCGGCGTCCAAATGATGGTGAGTCAGCCGTTCCAGTTCTAGCGAGTTTTCCATTCTTACGGCACCGGCCCGCACTCCCGCCTCTTACGGCACCGGCCCGCACCCCCGCCCGCCGGCGGCCCCGAACTTTGATCTCAATCAATGACGGCGCGCCGATCCTCGGCTTGATTGCCCTCCTCAACAAGGAGAAGCAAGGGCATGGTTGAGAAAGCGCACACGGCCGGGTGGTGGCCGTATCTCTACGAGCCCCTTCGGGGCCTCGGCGAGAAGATCGCCGACTGGTTCGCCCCCCGATCCGAGGCCTCGGCGGTCGAGGATTGCTACGAGATCTGCCTCGAGCTGCCCGGCGTGAAGGCCGACGACATCGATGTGTCGATCGACGACGGCCAGCTCACGGTCAAGGGCGAGAAGCGATTCGAGCGCGAGGAGAAGGGCCGGACCTACTTCTTTTCCGAACGCGAGTACGGCGCCTTTCAACGCTCGTTCCGGCTGCCGCCGGACGCCCGGAGCGACGACGTCACCGCCGACTTCACGAACGGCGTCTTGGTGCTGAGGGTCCCCAAGGCGGGGCCGCCGCAGGAGCGGAGCAAGCGGATCCCGATCCGAGGCGGGTGAGCCCGGCTCGGTGTGCGGGACCACGGGCGAGAGAGCAAGGAGCCGCCATGTTGAGTCTCAAGGATTGCCTGGACATGTCCGAGGTCTCGGACGCGGAGCTGGGCGTGATTTCCCGGCACGAACACGTGCCGCCGATCGTCGCTTTGGAACTCGGCCAGGAGCTGATCCAAAGCCCGGCCGGCCTGGACAGGCTGCGGCGCTTCATTGTCGACGAGATCGCGCGCGCCCGGCGGCGCGGCCGCTGCCGGGACTGCGAGCGGTTCTGCGAGGTCCTGGGCGACCACGACGAGAAGTATCCGCAAACGCGGGAATCGTCGTCGGGCTTGGACGAGCCACTGGACGGGCCGCTCTGCGAGATTCTCGCGATCGGACGGGTGCGGGCGCTGCGCGACCTCAGAGATATCGCGCCGGGTTCGCAGGAGCCATGGTCGCGGGCGCTGCGCCAGCTTCGAATGGCGCAGTGGCGTCACGACTGTGCGGCCTGCCAAGGTCTGTCGCTGGCGCTGCTGCGACGGTCCGAGACGTCCGGCGAGGCCGCCGGGGCGGCGCGGCGCTAGTCGCGTCCTGACGCCTGTCGTCGCGGGCGTCGGCGGTGAGGGAGGACGAGACGATGTTCGAGACGATTTTGGTGCCGACCGATGGATCGGAGCATGCCAAGAAGGCTGTCCTCTTGGCCGCCGACATCGCGGAAAAGTACCGCGCGAGATTGGTGCTGCTCCATGTCATGCCGAAGGGCCCGGTGTCCGAGGAGGTCTTGCGCATGGCGCGGATCGAGCACATCGCGAAGGAACCGGACGTAGAGGCCGTCCCGCCGACGCCCGAGGGCCAATATCCGGCCTCGATGGTGCCCGGCTCCCTATCGGAGCGGCAGGAGGACACGCGGCAAGTGCTGCAGTTTCTGGCCGATAGCATCATCGGGCAGGCCAAGCGCGTCGCTCAAAAGACGGGCGTTCAGGAGATTTCCACCACCATTGCCGACGGCGATCCGGCGGAGCGGATCCTCCATCACGCCGAGCAGGAGGGCGCCAACCTGATCGTGATGGGCAGCCGCGGGCTCAGCGACCTCAAGGGACTGCTCATGGGCAGCGTCTCCCACAAGGTGAGCCAGTTGAGCCCCTGTTCCTGCGTGACCGTGAAATAGACGGCGACGCGCAGCAGGCTCCCGCGCGGAGCGGCCCCGGATCGGCCGCGGATCGGCCTTGGCAGGGCGTGGGCCTAGTTCGCCGGCCGCAGGCTGTCGAAGTAGGCGACGAGGGCGGCGATCTCCTCCCTGCTCAAGGCCAGGTCGGGCATCATTTGATGCGGCGTCGCCAGCCAGGTGCCGATCCACTCGTTGGACCGGCCGCGCTCGTTGACGATGGACTCGAAGGAGGGGGCCGGCCGATCGCTCGCCTCGCCCGGGGCTATCGCATGGCACGACGCGCACCAGCGTTCGGCCAGGCTCTGGCCTTGGGCCGGATCGGCGCCGGCCTCGGCCGACAGCGCGGCCGTCAGAAACAGGACTGCAATCCCGGCGACAAATTTCATGATCGATCCACCCTCCCGGCCGCCTCGGCGGTCATGCGAGCGACTCCCGAGACTTTGGTAACACCCCTGTCTCGCGTGTCTGTTGATTTAGGTCAAGGCGGCGATGGTCCTGACGCCTGCGGCCGCAACAATGCCTCGACCTCGCCCGGGAATGGCCACAATCGAGCGTTAGCTTGAAAACACTCCGATGCAGGTATGCAAAGCCAGGTAGGCCCTTGAGCCCCGAGAGCCCCGGGATAACGTCTCGGGGCTCTTCTCTTTGGTCCGCAGCCCCCGCAGCCCCCCAACAGCCCCCGTAGCCCCCACAGCCCTCAATGCTCCGAAGTCTCCGAACTGCGCGGAATCTGCGGGGCCGGGCGGGCCCCCAAATTTCACTCTTACGAAACAAAATTGTCGGAAACCGAATGACCCTTGTCGTTCTCGGGCCTTTGCGGGCGGCCCGGACTGATAGGATGACAGGGTGTTGTCAGGGTAGACGCTGACAGCGCAATCTCCCATCTGCCCTGCCGCCGCGTGCGGCAGGGCGCCTTTTCCGAATTTCCCGCGCCGGGCGAGCACTCGGTCGATCCGCTCGCGGGGCCGGCTTGCCCGGCCCGCCGCGCCCCGGCCTTTCGGCGTCGGCTCCTTGTCGGCGTCGGCTCCTTGGTGGCGCGATGTTGAGCGAATCGGGGTGTTCCGGCTATCGATCCGCCCTCATGTACACCCGACGCCGACCCCGACTCTGGATCTTCCTTTGCTGGCTCGCCGCCTTCTACGCGGCGTGGCTTGCCATCGTCGTGGTCGGCGATCAGTGGCGCACGCTCATCGACCACTACGCCATCGCGCTCGCCATGGTCTTCGGCTCCTATGTCGCGGGCTCCACCCCCATGGGCGGCGGCACCGTCGGCTTCCCGATCCTGGTGCTTTTGTTCGGCGAGCCGGCGACGCTGGGCCGCGACTTCAGTTTCGCCATCCAAGCGATCGGCATGACGAGCGCCAGCGTCTTCATCCTCTGCCGGCGCCAGCCGCTCGAATGGGTGCTTCTGCGCTGGGCGCTGCTCGGCACCCTGATCGGCACGCCGCTCGGCATTTTCTATCTCGCGCCCGTCGTCCCGGAGCTGCCCATCAAGGTGCTCTTCGCCGTCATCTGGGCCAGCTTCGGCGTGCTGCATCTCTATCGCACGGGGGACATCTGCGCGAATGTCGGCGAGACGCCGGCGGCCCACCGCTTCGACCGCGTCGTCGGCTTCTGGGTCGGGCTGTTGTCCGGCGCCTGCGTCGCCTCGATCACGGGCGTCGGCATCGACATGATCCTCTACGCCGTCATGGTGCTTCTCATGCGCGCCGACCTGAAGGTCGCGATCCCCTCGTCGGTCATCGTCATGGCGTTCACCTCGGTGGTCGGCATCGTGGCGAAGCTCCTGTTCGGCGATGTGCATCCCGCGGTCTTCGGCAATTGGCTCGCCGCCGCCCCCGTGGTGGCGCTTGGCGCGCCGCTCGGCGTCTTCATCGTGAGCTTGATCGGCCGTTGGCCGACGCTTCTGGTGGTCGCGGCCCTCTGCGTCCTCCAGTTCGTTTGGACGATGCAGCAGAGCTACGCCGAGCTTCAGTTCGCCGGCGTCGCGCTGTGCGTTCTGGCGGTGGGCCTGATCGTCGCCGGCTTCGAATGGCTGTGGCGCATGGGCGCCCGGCTCGCGCGGCGCTCGCCGCCCGCGGCCGTGGCGCAGACGGCCCCCGATACGGGCTTGGCCGAACAGGTGAACTAGCGCGCTCCGCGGGCCGGCGCCGCGTCTATTCGACC
>JAWWCG010000183.1:0-6732 GCA_033720555.1 Kiloniellales bacterium
CCTGGTCCACCAGGTCCCGCTCAACGACGCCAACAAGCTGGAGGACGTCCTCAAGCGCCACGGCGACGACATCGGCGCCTTCCTGATCGAGCCGATCATGGGCAACTGCTGCGGCATCACCGCCGATGCCCAGTACGTGAAGGACGTGCGCGCCCTGTGCGACCGCCACGACGTGGTCATGATCGTCGACGAGGTGAAGACCGGCTTCCGGGTCGCGCGCGGCGGCGTTCAAGAGCTGATGGGCGTGAAGGCCGACCTCTGCACCTTCGCCAAGGCGGTCGCCAACGGCTATCCCCTTTCGGTGCTCGCCGGCCGCGAAGAGATCATGCGCAAGATCGGCGACGGCGTCGCCCACGGCGGCACCTACACCGCCCACTCGGTCTCGCTCGCGGCGGCGGAGAAGACGCTCGAGATCCTCGACGAGACCTCCGCCCTCGAGGACATCGCCGCCTACGGCGCCGCCCTGCAGGCCGGCATGAGCACGGTCCTCGAGCGCCGCGGCATCGCCCATTCCTTCGTCGGCCACCCCTCCATGGCCGGCCTGTTCTTCAGCGAGGCGGCGCCGACCAACTATCGCGACTGGTCGAGCAGCGACTATACTTTCTACGACACCATGGCGCCGGTGCTGCACGACCTGGGCGTGCTCTGCGAGCCGGACTCGCGCGAGCCCTGGTTCGTCTCGGCGGCGCACGACAAGGCGTGCCTGGAGCAGACCCTGGCGGCCTTCGAGGAGGCGGTCGACCGGACCGTCGAGACGCTCGGCGCGGGCGAGGCCGAGAGGGCCCGCGCCTAGGGAGATCGCTCTGCCATGAAGACCTACGACGCCATCGTCGTCGGCGCCGGCCACAACGGGCTGGTCAACGCCTGTTATCTCGCCAAGGCCGGCCTCGACGTGATCGTGCTGGAGCGCAACGACTACATCGGCGGCGCGGCGGTCAGCCGCGAGCTCCATCCCGGCTGGAAGTACTCCAACTGCTCCTACGTCTGCAGCCTGCTGCGCCCCGAGATCATCCGCGATCTCGACCTGCCGCGCTTCGGCCTGCAGGTCGTGCCCTACGAGGGCAGCCTGTCGTTCATGCGCAACGGCGACTACCTGGCGAGCTACGCCGACCACGACGCCTACCGGCGCGAGATCGCCCGCCATTCGCCGCGCGACGCCGAGGCCTACGAGCACTACGCGCGCGACGTCATGCGCCAATGCCGCTTCATCAAGCCGCTCTTGATGCGCGCGCCGCCGGACCCGACCTCGTTCAAGCCGCGCGACGTGCGCGAGCTGCTCTATCTCGGGCGCAAGTTCTGGGACCTCGGCGAGGCGCAGATGTACGACACCCTGCGCTTCTGGACCATGAGCATCGCCGAGTACCTCGACGAATACTTCGAGTCCGACATCGTCAAGGCGACGCTGGCCGGCTCCGGCATCATCGGCACCGCCCTCGGCCCCTATTCGCCGGGCTCGGCTTACGTGTTGCTGCACCACTACATGGGCGAGGTCGACGGCACGATCGGCGCCTGGGGATTCGCGCGCGGCGGCATGGGCTCGATCACCGGTGCGATGGCCGACGCGCTGCGCGCGCTCGGCGGCGAGATCCGCACCGAGGCCGGCGTCGCGCGGATCCTGGTGGAGAACGCCAACACCGTCGGCGTCGTCTTGGAGGACGGCGAGGAGGTGCGCGGCCAGATCGTCGTTTCGAACCTCGACGTCAAGCGCACCTTCCTCACCTGCATGGACGCGAAGGACCTGCCGGGCGATTTCCTCGACGCCGTCAGGCGCTTCAAGATCCGCGGCTCCTCCGGCAAGCTCAACATCGCCCTCGACGGCCTGCCGAGCTTCCGCGGCGTGCCCGAGGGCTGCCCGGCGCTGACCGGCGAGAAGCACTTCAGCGACACCATGGAGCGCCTCGAGCGCGCCTACGACGACTGGAAGGCCGGGACCTGGTCGAAGGACCCCTACGTCGACCTGCTGATCCCGACCCAGATCGACCCGACCATGGCGCCGCCGGGCAAGCACTACATGAGCGTCTTCGTGCAGTACGCGCCGCCCAATCTCGCCAACGGCGAAGCGTGGGACGGCTCCAACCGCGACGCCTTCGCCAAGACGGTGATCGACCAGATCGCCGAGTACAGCCCCGACTTCGAGGACCTGATCGTCCACGTCGAGGCGCGCACGCCGCAGGACATCGAGAACGAGGTCGGCTTGAGCGAGGGCAACATCTTCCAGGGCGAGCTGACCTTCGACCAGCTCCTCTTCAACCGCCCGGTGCCCGGCTACGCCCAATACCGCGGCCCGGTCGACGGCCTCTACATGTGCGGCTCCAGCACCCATCCCGGCGGCGGGGTGATGGGCGCGCCCGGCGCCAACGCCGCCCGCGAGGTGCTGCGCGACCTCAAGGTGAAGGGCGAGGCCGGCCGGGCCGGCGCCCGCTGGTAGGCGGCGCGCGGCGCGCGGGGAGTGAGCGATGACTGAGAGCTACGATGCCTGAGAGCTACGATTCGATCGTCGTTGGCGCCGGCCACAACGGCCTGGTCTGCGCCGCCTATCTCGCCAAGGCCGGGCGCAGGGTGCTGGTGATTGAGGCCGCCGAGCAGGCCGGCGGCGCCGCGGTCACCCGCGAGTTCGCGCCCGGCTACCAGGTCTCGGCCTGCGCCCACATCCTGCACCTGCTGCACCCCCAGGTGAGCCGCGACCTCAAGCTCAAGAAGCACGGCCTGAAGCTCGCCGGCAAGAACCTGGCGACCATCGCCCTCGGCGCCGGGGGCGAGCACCTCACCCTGAGCGGCAACAAGGCGAGCGGCGCGATCTCCGCCTCGGACCGCGAGGCCTTCGCCGCCTGGCGCAAGCGCATGCTCAAGTTCGCCAAGCACCTGCAGCCGCTGCTGGCGAGCGTGCCGCCGCGCCTCGGCAGCGGCGAGCGCGCCGACGCCCGCCGGCTGGCGAGGCTGGGCTGGGCGATCCGCAGCCTCGGGCGCGCCGACATGCGCGAGTTCCTGCGCGTCGGCGGCATGAACGTGGCCGACCTGCTCGAGGATACGTTCGAGAGCGACCTGCTGCGCGGCGCGCTCGCCTTCGACGCCGTGCTCGGCACCCACTTCGGGCCGCGCTCGCCGGGCGCGGTGCTGAGCCTGCTCTACCGCCTGGCCGGCAAGGCCGAGGGCACCGCCGGCGCGCTCGCGCTGCCCGAGGGCGGCATGGGCGCGGTGAGCCGGGCGCTGCTCGCCGCCGCCCAGGAGGCCGGCGCCGAGATCTGGCTCGGCACCCCGGTCCGCCGGGTGCTGGTCGAGAACGACCGCGCCGTCGGCGTCGAGTGCGGGAACGGCGAGACGGTCGCCGCCCTCAACGTCATCTCCAACGCCGATCCGCGCCGCACCTTCCTGGAGCTGCTGGGGCCCGAGCATCTCGACACCGGCTTCGTCACCCGCGTGCGCAACATCCGCATGCGCGGCGACGCCGCCAAGGTCCACCTGGCCCTCGACGGCCTGCCGGACTTCGCCGGGCTGGAGGCGTCGGACCTGAAGGGCCGCCTGGTGATCGCGCCCGACGTGGACTACGTGGAGCGCGCCTTCAACCCGGCCAAGTACGGCGAGTTCTCGCCCGAGCCGGCGATGGAGATCACGATCCCGAGCCTGCACGATCCGAGCCTGGCGCCGGCGGGCAAGCACGTGCTCTCCGCCGTGGTGCAATACGCGCCCTACGCCCTCAAGGGCGGCTGGGAGGCCGGCCGCGAGGCCTTCGCCCGGCGCGTCCTCGAGGTGCTGCACCGCCACGCGCCGGACCTGGAGTCCCGGATCGTCGCCAGCGAGGTGCTGACGCCCGCCGACATCGAGCGCCAGTTCGGCATGACCGGCGGCCACTGGCACCACGGCGAGCTGGCCCTCGACCAGATGCTGATGCTGCGGCCGGTGCCGGGGGCGGCGCAGTACGCGACGCCGCTCGCCGGGCTCTATCTCTGCGGCGCCGGCACCCACCCCGGCGGTGGCGTCATGGGCGCGGCCGGGCGCAACGCCGCCGGCCAGGTGATCGAGCGGGAGGCCGCGGCATGACCGCCCTCACCCACTACGAGACGCCGCTTCTGCCGACGCCGTTCCACGCCCGCACCTCGGCGCTCTGCCGCAACAAGGACTGGGGCCGCTGGGCGGGCTTCGCCGTGCCCAACAGCTACGGCGAGGTCGAGCTGGAGTACTTCGCCGTGCGCAACAGCGCGACGCTGTTCGACCTCTCGCCGATGATGAAGTATCGCATCGCCGGCCCCGACGCGGAGCGCTACCTCAACCGGCTGGTGACCCGCGACGTGCGCAAGCTGAGCCCCGGCCGCGTCGCCTACGCCCTGTGGTGCGACGACGACGGCCACGTGCTCGACGACGGCACCCTGTTCCGCTTCGCCGATGACGCCTTCCGCCTGTGCAGCCAGGAGCGCCAGCTCGTGTGGCTGCTGGACTCGGCGGCCAGCTTCGACGTCGAGATCGAGGACGTGAGCGAAGGGATCGCCGCCCTCGCCCTGCAGGGGCCGACCAGCGCCGCCATCCTGAAGCGCATGGGTATCGCCGGCATCGACGCCCTGAAGCCCTTCGCCATGATCGAGACGCCGTTCGAAGGCGGCCAGCTCACCCTGTCGCGCACCGGCTTCACCGGCGACCTCGGCTACGAGCTGTGGCTCGAGCCGGCCCGCGCCGAAGCGCTGTGGGACGCGCTGATGGCGGCCGGCGAGCTGCACGGGCTGAGGCCGATCGGCTCGCGCGCCCTCGACCTGGCGCGCATCGAGGCGGGCTTCATCGCCACCAACGCCGACTACGTCGCCGGCGACCAGATCATCCGCCGCACCCGCGGGCGCTCGCCCTTCGAGCTGGGCCTGGGCCGGCTGGTCGATTTCGACAAGGGCCACTTCAACGGGCGCCGCGCCCTCTTGGCCGAGCGCGCGACCGGCGCGCGCTACGCCCTGGTCGGCCTCGACATCGAGGGCAACAAGCCGGCCGGCGGCGCGCTCGTCTACCACAAGCAGAAGACCGAGGTCGGCCACATCACCTCGGCCATGTGGTCGCCCACCTGCAAGCGCAACCTGGCGCTGGCCTCCTTGCGGACGCCCTACGGCAGCCAGATCACCGACGACTTCTGGGTCGAGATCTACGTGCTGAAGGAGCTGCAGTGGGACAAGCAGATGGTGCGCGCGCGGATCGCCGAGCGGCCGTTCTTCAACCCCGAACGCCGCCGCGCCACGCCGCCGCGCGACTTCTAGGCCGCGAGGACCACCCGCGCCCATGGCACACCGTCTCGATCCCCTGCTGCGCCCGCGCTCGATCGCCGTGATCGGCGCCAGCCGGCGCCCCGGCAGCGTCGGGCACACCCTGATCCGCCACCTGCGCCTCGGCGGCTTCGACGGGCCGGTCTATCCGGTCAACCCGAACTACGAGAACATCGAGGGGCTCGCCTGCTACCCGACGCCCGGCGAGCTACCGGCGGCACCGGACCTGGCGGTCTTCGCGATTCCCGACGCGCGGCTGGAGCCGGCGTTCGAGGCGGCGCTCGCGGCCGGCGCGCGCGGCGCCGTGATTCTCTCCCAACTGGTGCTGGCGGAGGACGGCGAGCCGCCCCTGCGCGAGCGCATCCGGCGGCGCGCCGAGGCGGCCGGCGTGGCGCTCTGCGGCGGCAACAGCAACGGGCTCTACAACTTCGACCACAAGCTCTGGGTCTGCGGCTTCGAGACCCGCGAGGATCACCGCCCCGGCGGTGTCGCGCTGATCACCCATTCCGGCTCGGTGTTCAACGCTCTGGTCGATTGCGAGGCGCGCCTCGACTACAGCCTCGCGGTCTCCTCCGGCCAGGAGCTCAACGTCGGCCTGGCCGACTACATGGACTTCGCCCTCGACCAGCCGGCGACCCGGGTGATCGGCCTGTTCATGGAGACGGCGCGCGACCCCGAGGGCTTCGTCGCCGCGCTGGACAAGGCGCGCGCCCGCGCGGTGCCGGTGGTCGCCCTCAAGCTCGGGCGCAGCGAGCGAGGCGCCGCCCTGGCGGAAAGCCACAGCGGCGCCCTGGTGGGCCACGACGGCGCCTATCAGGCGCTGTTCGAGCACTACGGCGTCAACCGGGTCGACAGCCTCGACGAGATGGCGGCGAGCCTCATGCTGTTCGCCCAGCCCAGGCTCGCGGCGCCGCTCGGGCCGGGCGGCCTCGTCACGATCCACGATTCCGGCGGCGAGCGGGCGCTGATCGTCGATCTCGCCGAGTCCCTCGGCGTGCCCTTCGCGACGCTGCAAGCGGAAACCGTGGCGCGGCTCGAGGCGAGCCTCGATCCCGGGCTGCCGGCGGTCAATCCGCTCGACGCCTGGGGCACCGGCGCCGCCTACTGGGACGACTTCACCGCCTGCCTCACCGCCATGATGCAGGACCCCGGCGCCGCCCTGGGCGCGGTGGTCGCGGACCGCGGCCCCGACGGCAAGATCTTTCCCGAGTATCCCCACTTCGCCCGCGCCGCCGCCGCGGCGAGCGGCAAGCCGGTCATGGTGGTCTCGAACCATCAGGGCAGCGGCCACTCGCCCGCCGCCGTCGCCGTGACGCGCGAAGGCATCCCGGTACTCGACGGCCTCGAGCCGTTCCTCAAGGGCGTGAAGCACCTGCTCGCCTACCGCGACGTCCATGATCGCCTCGCCTCGGACCGCGAGTCCTGGTCGCCGCCCCTCGCGGCGCCGGAGGCGGTGGAGCGCTGGCGCGAGCGCCTCGCCGCCGTCACCGCGCTGGGC
>JAWWCG010000184.1:0-6688 GCA_033720555.1 Kiloniellales bacterium
ACCCGGGCGGTCGGCATCAACATGCTGAGCTTCTCGAACGACCAGGCGGTCGCCGGCGACGGCGTCTTCATCGCCGGCATGCCGCCCGGCGAGCAGGTCGTGCGCATCGTCGACTACGCCACCCGCCAAGGCTACCAGCGCTTCGCCATCCTGGCGCCGGAGACGACCTACGGCTTCACCGTGACCCAAGCGTTCCGCCAGTCCCTCTACGAACGCGGCGCGGAGCTGGTGCGCAACGTCTCCTACGATCCGGCGTCGAGCGATATCACGCCGGAGATCCGGGTCCTGGCGCAATACGACCAACGCCATCAGGCCCTGGTCGAGGAGCGCGAGAAGCTGGCGGCGCTCGACGACGAGGCGTCGCAACTGGCGCTCGACCGCCTGGAGAACCTCGACACCCTGGGCAAGCCCGATTTCGATGCGGTGCTGCTGCCGATCGGCGGCCGCAGCCTGCTGTCGATCGCGCCGTCGCTGGCGTTCTTCGACGTCGACCCGGCCGAGGTCAAGTTTCTCGGCACGGCGCTCTGGAACGACCCCAGCCTCGGCAACGAGCCGACCCTTCGCGGCGGCTGGTTCGCCGCGCCCTCGCCGGCGCTGTGGGAGGGATTTCAGCAGCGCTACCGCAACACCTACGGCGCGACGCCGCCGCGCATCGCCACCCTGGCCTACGACATGACGGCGCTGAGCGCGGTCGTGGCGCGGGCCACCGGCGAACCCGGCCAGGCGCCCGACTTCGGCGTCGAGCGGCTGACCAATCCGAGCGGATTCTCGGGCATAGATGGCCTGTTCCGCTTTACCGAGCAAGGCACCATCCAACGCGGCCTGGCGATTCTCCAGGTGGACGGCACGGCCCTCGAGGAGATCGAAGCGGCGCCCCAGAGCTTCGAGCGGCTGATCAACTGACGGCGGGGTTCGCGGCCCGCGCCAGGAGATAGCCGCACAGCGCGTTGAGGCGCTGGCGGCCGGCTCCGGTCGCGCGCAGGCCTTGGTCGTCCAGCTCGAGATAGCCGGCGGCCTGCAGCGCCGCGAGCCGCCTTTTCTCCAGCCGATCTTCGGGCTCCGCGCCCGCCTCGCGCCGGAAGGCGGCGCGGGAGATGCCTTCGCGCAGCCGCAGACCCATCATCACCAGCTCGGCCAGGCGATCCGCCGGGGCGAGGCGGTCGCGGCCGCGGGTGGCGTGGCCGTGGCGCTCCACCGCCGCCAGCCAGGCCTCGGGCGCGCGATGCTGGCGGGTCGCCCACTTGCCGTCCGCCAGGCCGAGGCGGCCGTGGGCGCCGGGGCCGACGCCGACATAGTCGTGATAACGCCAGTAGGTCAGGTTGTGGCGGCATTCGCCTCCCGGCCGGGCGTGGTTGGAGACCTCGTAAGCGGGCAGCCCCGCCGCCTGCAGGATGTCCTGGGTCATCTCATAGAGCCGGGCCGCCAGCGGCTCGGCCGGCGGCGCCAGCTCGCCCCGGCGCCAGGCCGCGTGAAAGGCGGTCTGCGGCTCGATGGTGAGCTGATAGACCGAGAGATGCTCGCCGGCCAGCTTCAGGGCGGCCGACAGCTCGTCCCGCCACGCGGCGGGGCTCTGGCCCGGTCGGGCGTAAATCAGGTCGAACGACAGCCGCTCGAAGGCGCCCCGGGCGGTCTCCACCGCCGCGACGGCCTCGGCCGCGCTGTGGGTCCGGCCGAGGAACGCCAGCGCGTCGTCGTCAAGGGCCTGCACGCCGAGCGAGACGCGGTTGACCCCGGCCTCGCGGTAGGCGGCGAAGCGCCCGGCTTCGACCGAGGTGGGGTTGGCCTCCAGCGTGATCTCGACGTCCGGATCCAGGGTCCAGGCCTCGCCCGCCGCCTCGATCACGGCCGCGACCGTCTCTGGCGCCATGAGCGACGGCGTGCCGCCGCCGAAAAACACCGACGTGAGCCGGCGGCCCGGCGTCTCGGCCGCGAAATGACGGAGCTCCCGGACCAGGGCGTGCCGCCAACGCGGCTCGTCGATTGCCGCGCGGACGTGGCTGTTGAAGTCGCAATAAGGGCACTTCGACCGGCAGAACGGCCAATGGACGTAGAGGCCGAGGCCGGCGCCGGTGTTGGCACGGGTCGTCGCGCGGGTCATGGGGCTACCAGGCACGCCGCGACGAGCTGGGCGAAGGCCCGGGCGCGGTGGCTCATGGCATGCTTCCTTTCCGGCGGCATCTCGCCGAACGTCAGGGTCTCGCCGTCGGGCAGGAAGATCGGATCGTAGCCGAAGCCGCGCGCGCCGCGCGGCGGCCAGACCAGGGTGCCGTCGACCCGCCCCTCGAAGCACGCGCAGTGGCCGTCGGGCCAGGCGAGCGCCAGGGCGCAGAGGAAATGGGCCGCGCGGTCGTCGCGGTCGCCCAATTCCGCCTCGACCCGCGCCATGGCCCGGGCGAAGTCCCGCTCGGGGCCGGCCCAGCGCGCCGAGCGCACGCCGGGCGCGCCGCCGAGGGCCGGGACCACCAGTCCGGAATCGTCCGCCAGCGCCGGCAGGCCCGCGCCCTGCGCGGCGGCCAGGGCCTTGAGCTCCGCGTTGGCGCGAAAGCTCGCCCCGGTTTCCTCCGGCTCGGGCAGGCCGAGGCTCCCGGCGGAGACCGCGGCGACGCCGTAGGGCGCCACCAGATCGGCGATTTCCCTGAGCTTGCCGGGGTTGTGGCTGGCGATCACCAGCCGGCCGGTCTCGAGGTGCCGCGCCATGGCTCCGAGGCGGGGTCTTAAAGGCCGAGCGCCTGGCGCTGAAGGCCGGTCAACTCGGCGACGCCCCGCTCGGCCAGATCCAGCATCGCCTCGAGCTGCGCGCGGCTGAACGGCGTGTGCTCGGCGGTGGTCTGGATCTCCACCAGCCCGCCGTCGCCGGTCATGACGAAATTGGCGTCGACCTGCGCGCTCGAATCCTCCCGGTAGTCGAGGTCGAGCAAGGCCGCGCCGTCGCACAGGCCGCAGGATATGGCCGCGACCTGGGCCGACAGGGGAATCGTCTTGACCGCGCCCAGCTCCGTCAGGTGGCGGAAGGCGGCGTGGAGCGCCACAAAGCCGCCGGTGATCGCGGCGGTGCGGGTGCCGCCGTCGGCCTGCAGCACGTCGCAGTCGATCCGGATCGACCGCTCGCCGAAGCCGCCGAGGTCGGTGACCGAGCGCAGCGAGCGGCCGATCAGGCGCTGGATCTCCATGGTGCGCCCGGACTGCCGGCCGCGCGCCGCCTCGCGGTCGCCGCGGGTCGTGGTGGCGCGCGGCAGCATGCCGTACTCGGCGGTGACCCAGCCGCGGCCGGAGTTGCGCAGAAAAGGCGGTACCTTGTCTTCGATGCTGGCGGTGCACAGCACGTGGGTGTCGCCGAAGCGCGCCAGGCAGGAGCCCTCGGCGTGCTTGTTCACGTCGAGTTCCAGCGTGACGGGGCGCAGTTGGTCGGGCGCGCGGCCTGAGGGTCGCATGGCTTGGCGTCTATCCGGCTTGTTTACGGGACGGGCTCATCCCACGGGCTTTTCCCACGGGCTCTTCCCTGGATGTCCGATCGGCGGCAAGCTAGCCGAAGCGGCGGGGCGCGTCCACCGGCGGGATTGGCGGGACACGGGGGCCCGGGGCGGTCGCTCGCCGCCCGATCCTTTCGCCCGATCCTTTCGCCCGGTCCCCTCGACGGCGCGCGCGTTGACGCCCTGGGTGGCCGTCACTACATTCCGCTTGCCGCGGCCAGGCGGCCGCGAACCGGGCCCCATGCCCCCCTGAGACCCTAAGAATCGATGGAACCGCTGAACAAATCGAGCCAGGACAAGTCGGCCTTTCCGACGACGCTCGAGCAGTTGAACGAACGCTCGCGGAACATCCTGCGCCTGATTGTCGAATCCTATGTGGAGACCGGGGCGCCGATCGGCTCGCGCACGCTGTCGCGGCAGATGGGCCTCGACCTGTCGCCGGCGACGATCCGCAACGTCATGGCCGACCTCGAGGAGCAGGGCCTGCTGTTCGCGCCCCATACCTCGGCCGGCCGGCTGCCGACCGATCTGGGCTTGCGGCTGTTCGTCAACGGCATCCTGGAGCACGGCAACCTGACCGCGGCGGACCGGCATCACATCGAGAGCCAATGCGCCGCGGCGGGCCGCAGCCTGCCTCAAGTGCTGGAAGAGGCGAGCTCCATGTTGTCGGGGCTGTCCCATTGCGCCGGTCTGGTGGTGGCGCCGAAGCTGCAGGAGCCCCTGAAGCATATCGAGTTCGTCTCGCTCGGGCCGGGGCGGGCCCTGGTGGTGATGGTCACCAGCTCCGGCATCGTCGAGAACCGGGTGATCGACATCCCCGCCGGGCTGCCGCCGTCGTCGCTGGTCGAGGCCTCCAATTATCTCTCGGCGCGCCTGGTCGGCCGCTCCTTGAGCGAGGCGGCGGCCGACGTGCGGCGCGAGATGACGGCCCAGAAGGCGGAACTCGACATCTTGACCCGCAAGGTCGTCGAGCTGGGCCTCGCCAATTGGGCGGGCGAGGATCGCCACGGCGCGCTGATCGTGCGCGGCCAGGCGCAGCTCCTCGAAGACGTGAGCGCCATGGAGGACCTGGAGCGCATCCGCCAGTTGTTCGCCCTGCTGGAGGCCAAGGAGACCTTCCTCAACCTCCTGCAAATGACCGACTCGGCCGAGGGCGTGCAGATCTTCATCGGATCGGAAAGCGAGCTTTTCGGCCTGGCCGGCTGCTCGATGGTCATCGCGCCCTACAACAACAGCCAGGAGCAGCTGGTCGGCGCCGTCGGCGTGATCGGTCCGACGCGCATCGACTACGCGCGCATCATCCCGTTGGTCGACTACACCGCCAAGGTGATCGGCCGGCTGATCCGCTGACCCCCAATCCAAGGGACCGGAGCTGAAGTCTTGATGTCGAACGGCAAACCAGACCCAGAGCACAACGAAGCCCAATCCGCCGAACCCGCGGAGGACGCCGAGAGCGGCGGCGAGGAGCGTGCCGAGGCCGGCGCGGCGGAGGACGCGGCCGGCCGGGCGGCCCGGCTCGAGGCGGAGGTGGCGGAGCTGCGCGATCAGTTGCTGCGGGCGCTCGCCGAGGCCGAGAACCAGCGCCGTCGCAGCCAGCGCGAGCGCGAGGACGCCGTGCGCTACGCGGCCGCGCCCATGCTGCGCGACCTCTTGCCCGTGGCGGACAATCTGCAGCGCGCCCTGGCCAGCGTGCCGGCCGAGGCGGCGGCGCGGGACGACACGCTGAGGACCCTGCTGGAAGGCGTGCAGCTCACCCAGCGGGAGCTCGAAACGGTGTTCGAGCGCCACGGCATCGTCCGGCTGGACCCCATGGGCGAGCGCCTCAACCCGCACCACCACGAGGCCATGTTCGAGGTCCCCGACCCGCAACAGCCGAGCGGCACCATCGTCCAGGTCGTCGAGCCCGGATACCTGCTGCACGACCGCCTGTTGCGGCCGGCGCGCGTCGGCGTGGCCAAGGGCGGCCCGCCGCCCGGCCCCGGACCCGGTGGCGGCGACGGCGGGGCGAAGGCCGCCGCCAACGACGACCAAGCGGGCGACGCGTCGGCGTCGGAGGGCGGCCACTCGGCGTCGGACGCCGAGCCCCGTGCTTGAGGCCCGGCTTCGCGGCCGAAATTCAGCTTAAATCCGCGGCTAAACGCGCGACGCGAGCGTGTCCCCGGCCGGATCGTGGGCGCGGAACCGGCGCTTGGCGGTCTCGGGGCGGCGCACCGCGTAGCAGTAGACGCAGCCGTGCGGGCAGGTGTCGTAGGCGCCTACGTCCTGGGCCCGGGCGCAATGGCAGCCCGGCCGGTTTCCCTTGGTCTGCGCGGCGATCGGCCGGCCGGCCAGATCCGACAGCCGCGCCGCGTCGATACAGCGCGCGGCCTCCAGGGCCGGCCCAAGCAGCGCCGGCTGGGCGCAGAGGCTGGCGCGCAGGCCGGCGGCGCGGGCGATCCCTCCCAGGTCGTGCAACAGCGCGGATTTCTCCGCCTCCAGCGGGTCCCACCAGGCGAAGCCGAAACGCTCGGCGGCGCGGTCGCTGTTGGCCCGGGTCTTGGCGTAAGCCTGCATGAACGAGAGCACCACCTCGTCCGTGCACCCCGCCAGGTCTTGGGCCAGGCGCGCGAAGGTCGCGCGATGCCAGCGCGCCGGCGTCAGCGAGGTCAGCATGACCGGGTCGTAGCGCCACACCAGGGCGCGCGGTCCGTAGCGCCGGGCGATCCGCCGCATGGTCTCGACGGCGGCCGCGACGGGCGCCACCGAGCGCTCCAGCGGCCGCGGATAGCCGGTCAGGGTGTACTGGACGACGAAGGGATAGCCGGCCGCCGCCAGGTGCTCGAGGCCGGCGAGGAACGGCGCGGCGTTGCGGGTCCAGAAGACGAAGCCGTCGACCCGCTCGCGGGTGAGCGCGATCTCGCTGGCCCGGCCGTTGTAGGGGTTGACCGTGCGGCACGCGCCGGCCGCCACCCGGCCGAGGAACCAGTCGCCGTAGAACGCCGGGATATCGGTGCGGTAGCTGGCCGAGACGATCACGGCGCGCCGCCGCCGCGATCCCCGGGGCCATGATCCCCGGGGCCATGATCCCCGGGGCCATGATCCCTGGGGCCATGATCCCCGGGGCCGGATTCGCGCCGGCCGCGCGCCTCGGCCGCGCGGGCGCGCTTGCGCATTTCGCGAATGCCGAGCACCCGGAAGAACGCGTAGGCCGCCCCGGAGGCGAACACCAGCCAGGTGCC
>JAWWCG010000185.1:0-6684 GCA_033720555.1 Kiloniellales bacterium
AACAGCTTCGCCTTGATGCCGAACCGCGCGGCGCGATCGGCGCCGGTCTCCTTCACGTCTGCAGCGGCGGCGACGCCGGTGGTGTCATCCGGACGCACGGACTCGCTCTTGCTTCGATTCCCGTCGCGACTGTCGCGCCGGCTCGGGGCCCCTGGATCGAAGTGCTAGCATTTTTCGCGGTGCGGCGACAGTTCGGCCGTGCGGCGCGCCGCCCCGTCATGGCCGCGCGTCGGGCGTCACCGCTCAGCCGAGCATCCGCCAGTCCCAGCCGCCGTCGTTGGGGCAGTCGCCGAAGCCGCACTCCAGGAAGACCAGCACCGCCTCGGAGGCCAACACGAGGAACAGCAGCGCCACGCCGAAGCCGGTGAGCCGGCGCAGCCAGTCGGGCTCCGGCGCGTCCCGCCCATTCCGCCCTTCGCGTTCGTCCGTCGCCGGCGCCCGGGACGGCCGGCCGAGCAGGTGAACGACGCCGACGGCGAGGAACACCGTGGCGAAAATGACGACGCCCCAGTTATAGAGGTTGAACCCCAGGACGCTCTCGCCGAACGGCGGATTAGCCGTCGGGTCGAGGGTCGGCTGGCCGGTCTGCTTGTCGAAGTAGGGGTTGATGTGCAGCAGCGACTGCCGCAGCGATATGGCGAGCCCGAACAGCGCCGAGACCAGGCAGACGCCATAGTGTCGGGCGGACGGCCCCAGCACGAGGTTCATCGCGGCGCCGTAGGCGACCGCCGCCATCGCCAGGCGCTGCAGCAGGCAGAGGGTGCACGGCAGCTCGCGATAGGAGAACTGGTAGGCGTAGGCGCCGAGCAGAATGGCGAGCATCGCCGTCATGCCCAGGAAGTTGAGACCGCGCTCCAGCTCCGGCGAAAGGCTCGGCGCCCTCATAGCTGAATGCCGAGCTTGGCGCCGAAGTCCACGTCCTGAACGAAGATGACGGTGCCGATCACCAAGGCGGCCACGACCGCCGCCGCCCCCCACCGGGCCTGGCGCCGCCACAGGAGCAAGCTGTTGGCCGCCAGCAGCGCGAAGGCCACTGTCATCATGGGAGTCGTCCTCCGTGCGAATCGGGCGGGCGAAGTATGCGGAAGAACGCGATTCGTCGCCAGCGGCATCTCGGCCGTCCAGACCGACCGCCGCGGACCAGGCTCACGGCGTCGAGTAGGCGACCTCGGACGGGTGCAGGATCTCCTCCTTGCGGCGGCGCACGAAGGCGTCCAGCGCTTCGCCCACGGCCGGGTCCAGGGGCGGCTGCTGGTAGCTCTTCAAGAGCTGCTGCCAGAGCGCGGTCGCGCGCTCGGTGGCGGTCGGGCCGCCCGCCTCCTGCCAGGTCTCGTAGTTGCGCCAGTCCGACAGGAGCGGCTGGTAGAAGGCCGTCTCGTAGCGTTCCATGGTGTGCGGCGAGCCGAAGAAATGGCCGCCCGGCTGCACCGCCTCGATGGCGTCGAGCGCCAGGTTCGCCTCGTCGACCTCGATCGGCCGCAGCATCTCGCTGAACATCTGCAAGAGCTCGGCATCCAGCACGAACTTCTCGAACGAGGCGGTGAGCCCGCCTTCCAGCCAGCCGGCGCCGTGGTAGAGCAGATTGGCGCCGCCCATGACGGCGCTCCAGATCGACATCTCGGATTCGTAGGCCGCCTGGGCGTCCACCGCGTTGCTGGCGTTGGCGTTGCTCGAGCGGTAAGGCAGGCGGTAGCGCCGCGCCAACTGGCCGCCGGCGACGGTCGCCCTGGCGTTCTCCGGCGTGCCGAAGGCCGGCGCGCCCGAGCGCATGTCCACGTTGGAGGTGAAGCCGCCGTAGACCACCGGGGTTCCCGGCCGCACCGCCTGGGTGAGCGCGATGCCGGCCAGGGCCTCGGCGTTCTGCTGGGCGAGCGCCGCGGCGGTGGTCACCGGCGTCATCGCACCCATCAGGGTGAAGGGCGTCACCACCACCGCCTGGCCGTAGTCGGCCATGGCCATCAGGCCCTCGCACATCGCTCCGTCGTAGCGCCGCGGCGAGTTGCAGTTGATGTTGGTGAGGATACCCGGCGACTCGACCACCGCCTCGCGGGTCAGGCCGCGGGCGATCGCCATCATGTCGATGCCGTCTATCGCCCGTTCGGCGCCGATCGCGGTGCATTGGAAGATCCGGTCGCAATAGGTGATCGCCGCCAGGTAGCAGTCGAGATGGCGGCTCTCCGCCGGCAGCTCGACCGGCGGACAGGGCTGGTTGCCGATGTAATGGACGATATTGAGGCTTTGGGCGAGGCGGATGAAGTCCGTGTAGTCCTGGAGGTTCCCGGGCCGCCGGCCGCGCACGCAGTCGTGGACATTGGGCGGCCCGCCGACGGTCGAGAAGCAGACCACCTCGCCGCCGACGGCGAGCCGGCGCTCCGGGTTGCGCGGCGTCAGGGTGAAGCTGGCCGGCGCCCGCGCCACCAGCGCCTCCACCAAGGCGCCGTCGAAGCGCACGAGTTGGCGCGCGCGATCGACCTCGGCGCCGGCCTCGCCCAGCACGTCGAGCGCCCGCGGGCTCATGAACTCGATGCCGACGTGGGCGAGGAGCTTCAGCGACGCCTGGTGAATCGTCTCGACCTGATCGGCGCTCAGGAACTCGAGCGGCCGATAGGGATTGACCACCTGGCGCCACGCCAACTGCTGGACGGCGCCGGGATCGCGCTGTCGGCCGCCGCCGCGACGCTGAGATTTTCGCCGCATGTCCGTCTCGACCTCCGCCCGTCTCGCCGCGCCCGGACCGCTCCGCAACGCCCGACGGGCCCAGCGCATTTTTTACCCGGCCGGGCCCGGCGCCGCTGTCCCAGACCCGACCTTTCAGGCCGCGCGCAAGCTGCTCGCCGCCAGAGTCCGCAGCCTAGGCCGCCAAGACCGCCTTGGCGTAGCTCTGGTAGCGCTCGACGTAGTACTCGGGCGGGTTGGCGATCGCGCGCACCGAGGGCCGTTCGGCCATGGCCGCCGCCCATTGGCTGAGGCGCGGGCAGTCCTCGGGAATCGCGAGGCCGCGATAGTGGGCCCAAGCCGGCAGGCGCTCGAAGAAAGGATAGAACGCGAAATCCAGCAGCGAGACCCGCTCGCCCAGCCAGTAGGGGCCCACCGTGCCGCCCAAGCGCGTCACCGCGTCCTCGAGGGCTCGGAAGTGCCCCTCGACCTTGTCCTTCAGCTCGCGGTGCTTGCCGGCGTCCTGGTTGCGGATCGCGCCGTAGAGGTCGTCGAGGAAATGGTCGTCGCAGAAATCGATCCAGATCCGCACCCGCGCGCGCAAGCCCGGGTCGGTCGGCATCAGCGCCGGTTCGGGGAAGGCCTCGTCGAGATACTCGTTGATGATGGCGCTCTCGTAGATCTCGTTACCGGCGTGCACCAGGGCCGGCACCTTGCCGTAGCGCGAGATCTCGAGGAACCGCCTCGGCTTCGCCTTGAAGTCGATCTCGGTCAGCTCGAAGTCGAGCCCCTTCTCCGCCAGCACCAGCCGGGTGCGATGGGCGTAGGGGCAAACCCGGGCCGAGAAAAGCTCGATGTCGTTCGCTGTCGCCATTGGGAACTCCTTGTCCGCTTCCACTCAGATTCCTCTCCCCTGCCCACCGTACAATCTAGGGGCGCCGCCGCCAGGGGAAAATAACTTCGCCGCGACCGGCCGGGCCGGTGGAAGTTGCCGCCGCCCTCATGGCCCCATAGGATTGACGCTGCTTTCCATCGAACTCGGAAGGGGGGAACGATGGCGCTTGCGAAGACCATGCGGGCGGTCCTGCTGACGGGGCACGGCGGACCGGACAAGCTCAGGCTCGAGGCCGCCTGGCCGGTGCCGGAGGCGGCGCCCGGCGAAGTGCTCGTCAAGGTCGGCGCCTGCGGCGTCAACAACACCGACATCTGGGTGCGAGAAGGCGCCTACGGCTCGGCCGACGACCCCGAGGCGGTCGCCTCGTTCGGCGACAGCCCGCTCCAGTTTCCGCTGATCCAGGGCGCCGACATCGTCGGCGTCATCGTCGCCACGGGCGACGGCGTCGACCGGTCGCGCGAAGGCGAGCGGGTCATGGTCGACTTCGGCATCTATGCCGGGTCCGGCGAGGATATCCCGAGCCACGACTATATCGGCGCCGGGCGGCCGGGCGGCTTCGCCGACTACGTGGCGGTTCCGGCGGAGAATGCGCACGCCGTCGAAACCGACCTGTCGGACGCGGAGCTCGCCACCTTCTGCTGCGCCTACGTCACCGGCGAGCACATGCTCCGGCGCGCCCGCGTCGCGGCGGGCGAGCGCGTCCTGGTCACCGGCGCGTCCGGCGGCGTCGGATCGGGGGCGATCCAGCTCTGCCGGGCCCGGGGCGCCATCCCCTACGCCGTCGTCGGCGCCGGCAAGGAGGACGCGGTGCGGCGCATCGGCGCCGAAGGCACGGTCACGCGCGGCCGCGGCGACCTGGCCGATGAGGTCGCCGCCATGATGGCCGGCCGGCCGGTCGACGTGGTGGTGGATACCGTCTGCGGGCCCATGCTGCCCGATCTGCTCGAGATCCTGCGGCCGCGGGGACGCTACGCCACCTGCGGCGCCGTGGGCGGGGCGATCGTCCGGATCGACATGCGGCGGGTCTATCTGAAGAACCTGGAGATCCACGGCGCGACCCAAGGCAGCCGGGCCGATTTCGCCGCGGTGCGCGACTACGCCCTGTCCGGCGCGATCGAGCCCCTCTTGGCCGGGACCTATCCGCTCGCCGAGCTGGCCCGCGCCCAGCACGACTTCAAACAGAAGGCCTTCGTCGGCAAGCTGGTCATCGCCGTCGCGTGACGCCGCCGTCGCGTGACGTCGCCCCCGACGCGGCAGTGGCGTGAGTCCGTCCCCGCACCTAGACTTTGCGGTAGGGCGTGCGTTGCGGCCGGATCGTGATCTCGGTGGGACACGCGGTCTCCGGCATGGCGAGGACGAAGAGAACGGTCCTGGCGATATCCTCGGGCTGGATCATGAGTCTCTGGTCGAGGCGGTCGGAGCGGACCATGGGCGTGTTCACGAAGCCGGGGCGGATGACAGAGACCTTGGTGCCGTAATCGCGCACGTCCTCGAACAACGCCTCGGCATAGCCGTCGAGGGCGCGCTTGCCCGCCAGGTGCATGCCCGCACCGACGTAGGCCACGGTGATCGAGCCGATGGCGACGACGGCCCCGCCGGGCGCCTTGTTGATCTCCGGCAAGGCGTGGCGCGCCAAGTGGTAGAACGCCCGGAAGTTGATATCGAGCATCTGGTCGAAGGCCGCGAGATCGGCCTCCTGGGCCTTCGCGGTGACGTGGACGCCGGGGCAGAACACGAGGAAGTTCAGGCCGCCGAGCTTCGCGGTCGCGCCGCCGACCGCCGCCTCGAGGCCATCGGTGCGGCCGATGTCGCACAGGACGGGGAAAGCCGGCGTCCCGGCCTCCGCGCAGGCGGCGGCCGCCTGCTTGGCTCTCGCCTCGTCGCGCGCCATCAGGGCACACGACACCCCCTCCGCGGCCAGCGCCCTGGCGACCGCCAGGCCCATGCCGCCGCTCGCCCCGACCACCAGCGCCTTGCGGCCCGCGAGGCTGTCTGTCGTCATCGCGTTCCCCCCTCCTCTCGGCGACGCCTGGCGCCGCTCCGGATCGCCCGTTATGCCGCAAATCGATGGCCTTGTCGCCGTCTCCCTGCCGATCGTCGCCTTGACCCGGCCGGCGTTATTGGCGAGAGAGCGTGTCCATGTCGCCGCGCCGCCCCCTCACCCACTGGCTGCTGCTCGTCGCCCTCGTCGCCATGTGGGGCAGCTCCTTCCTGTTCACCAAGATCGCCGTCGCCGCGATCGCGCCGACCGACGTGGTCGCCGGACGCTTCGTGCTGGCCAGCCTGGTGCTCTCGATCCTGCTCATCGTCACCCGGCGGCGCCTGCCGGCGAGCGGGCGGCTGTGGCTGTTCGTCGTCGCCATGGCGCTCATCGGCAACTGCCTGCCGTTCTGGCTAATCACCTGGGGACAGCAGCGGATCGACAGCGGCCTCGCCGGCATCCTCATGGCGATCATGCCCCTGGCGACGGTGATGCTGGCGCACTTCTTCGTCGCCGGCGAGCGGCTCAACCGCTTCAAGGCCGGGGGCTTCCTGATCGGCTTCCTCGGGATCGTCGTGCTGATGGGCCCGCAGGTGCTGCTCGAGCTGCGCGGCGGCGGCACGGCGCTGCTCTCCGAGCTCGCGGTCCTCGCCGGCGCGCTCTGCTACGCCGTCAATTCCATCATCGCCCGCCGGCGGCCGCCGAGCGACGCGCTGGTGGTTTCGACCGGGGTGGCCTTGGCCGCGGTCCTGGTGATGGGGCCCGCCTCCGCGCTCGCCGGCCCGCCGGATCTCGGCGCGCTGCCGCTCTCGGCGCTGGTCGCCGTGGCCGTGCTCGGCGTGGTCTCCACGGCGACGGCGACGGTCGTCTACTTCAACCTGATCACCCTGGCGGGTCCGAGCTTTCTGTCTCTCATCAACTATCTCATTCCCGTGTGGGCGGTGGTGATCGGCATGCTGTTCCTCGGCGAGCGGCCGGCCTGGACCGCCTTCGCCGGACTGGCGTTGATTCTCTCGGGCATCGCGCTGGCGGAGACCAAGGGCCGTCGCGCCGGCTAATCCCCGGCCAAAATCCGGCTAATCCCCGTTCAGTCCCCGGCCGCGCGCCAGCCGGCGGCCTCGGCCTGGCCGACGCTGCAGAACCAGCGCTCGCC
>JAWWCG010000186.1:0-6652 GCA_033720555.1 Kiloniellales bacterium
GGCGTGGCCCGGCCGGCCACGGCCCAGCGCGGGACGGCGCGCCCGTTGGGCGCGTGGACCCGCGCGGCGCGCCCTGTGGGCGCGCGGACCGGCGCGCCACGCCGTCGGCGAGCGTCTTAGCGGCCGGCCGAAATGCAAACTCCCCGGGCCAGGCCCGGGGAGTTTGCATGGATTTCGCCTAGGCGCGGATCAGCCGACCAGCTTGAGATTGCCGGCGGCCGCCTTGCCATTGCGGCCGGTGACGAGCTCGTATTGGACTTTCTGTCCCTCGACCAGGTCGACCAGGCCGGACTGCTGCACGGCGGAGATGTGTACGAAGGCGTCGGCGCCGCCATCCTCGGGCTGGATGAAGCCGTAGCCTTTAGTGTGGTTGAACCACTTAACGGTTCCTGTAGTCAATTTGGACCCCATGTCACGGGTTAGGCGCGTGCCGGACACCATGCCGCGGCACGAGACAGTCGCAACGTTCATGTCTGGAGAGAGAGAAGCCGGCACGTCGAAGTGCGAAGCCGCCGCCACGTCCAGCAACGTTTAGAACTGGCTGCGTCTAGAAATAGTCGCGTTTCGGACCAAAATCAAGCGCTCAGCCCGCTGCGCCGCGGCCAAGCTGTCCGCACCCCGCCGTCATGCCGCCGTCGTGCCGCCGTCAGGTCGCCCTCAGGCCGATCCGCCCTTGGCGTGGAAGATGAAGCCGAGAAAGTTCAGCAACAATTGGGCGGCGAGGAAGGCGGTGCTGCCGGTGTGGTCGTAGTCGGGCGCGACCTCGACCAGGTCGATGCCGACCACCTCGCCCTTCGCGACCAGCCCCTGGAGGATCTCCAGCACCTCGTAGTATTCGAAGCCGCCGTGGCTGGGCGTCCCGGTGCCCGGCGCGATGGAGGGATCGAAGCCGTCGATGTCGATGGTCACGTAATAGCGGCGCCCTTCGGGAATCTTGGCCAGCACGCCGTCGCGGCCGAGTTGCCGGCAGTGGCGTACCGACAGAATGGTCGAGCCCGCCTTTCGCGCCGCCTCGTAGTCCTGCCGGTTCGAGGAGGAGACGTTGCGGATGCCGAGCTGGGTGAAGCCGCTCACGTGCGTCATCTCCGAAGCGCGGCGCAAGGGATTGCCGTGGCCGTAGCGCACGCCGTGGCGTTCGTCGACGAAATCGAGGTGCGCGTCGACGTGGATGATGTGCACCGGCGCCTGGTCGTCGAACGCCCGGATGCAGGGGATATGCACCGAGTGGTCGCCGCCGAGCACGACCGGCAGGGCGCCCGCGGCGAGGATCTTGCGCACGGCGAGCTCGATGTTGTCGTGGCTCTTGAGGGTGTCGGTGTGGATCATGTCGGCGTCGCCGACGTCGACCAGGCGCACCTTGTCGACCGGCAGGTAGGTGACGTCGTCCTCGAAATCGTAGGCCCCGTCGTGGCCGAACGAGAACAGGGTCGAGGCCTCTCGGATCGCGCGCGGCCCGAAACGGGCGCCGGCGCGATACTGGGTGCCCATGTCGAAGGGGGCGCCGAGGATGGCGATGTCGGCGTCGATCGCGTCCCAATCGAGGCACGCCGGCTGCTTGCCGAAGGTACAGTGACCGACGAACGGCAGATCGAGCCGCCCGCGTTCGTATCCGTGCTTGGCCATGGCGAACCCCGCCTCCGTGATTCCGGACCGCGCCGTTACGGCGCTCGCATTATGGCGCCCAATGGACCGCTTTGAAAACGTGCCAGGCGACCGCGCCGATCGCACTGGCCGGACGCCGGCGCGGCGGGCATGATGCGCGGATGAGCGAAACCCCGGAAACCGACCGTCCCGAGCCGCCGCCGAGGCGCGAGCGATCGGCCGACGACGTCCTCGCCGCGGCGGCCCTCTGGCAGGACCAGGGCCGTCGGGTCGCCCTGGCGACGGTGATCGCGACCTGGGGTTCCTCGCCGCGCCCGGTCGGCAGCCAGCTCGCGGTCGACGACCGGGGCCGCATGGCGGGCTCGGTCTCCGGCGGCTGCATCGAAGGGGCCGTGGCGCACGAGGCGCAAGGCGTGATGGCCGGCGGCGGGCCCAAGCTGCTCGAATACGGCGTCACCGACGAGATGGCCTGGGAGGTCGGGCTCGCCTGCGGCGGCACGGTGCGGGTCTACCTCGAGGCTCTGGAGTAAGGCCGGCGCCATGCAGCGCGACCTGCTCGACCGACTGCTGAGGCTGCGGGCGGCCAAGCGCCCGGCGGCGCTGGTGACCGACCTGGCGAGCGGCGCGCAGGCCGTGGTCGAGGACGGCGAGGTCGCCGGCCCCCTGGCGCTCGGCGATGCCGAGCTGGCGGCCGTCCGCGACGCCGTCCGCGACGACCGCAGCGGCCTCGCCCCGGAAACCAACCGCTTCGTCCAAGTGTTCAACCCGCCGCTGCGGCTGGTCGTGGTCGGCGCGGTGCATATCGCCCAGCACCTGGTGCCGCTGGCGGCCCGGGCCGGCTACGACGCGATCCTCGTGGATCCGCGCCGGGCCTGGGCGAGCGAGGAGCGCTTTCCCGGCGTCGCCGTGCTGAGCGAGTGGCCGGACGCGGCGCTGCGCGCCCTCGCGCCGGACCGCCGCACGGCGGTCGTCACCCTGACCCACGACCCGAAGCTGGACGACCCCGCCCTGGCCGCCGCCCTCGCCTCGCCCGCCTTCTACATCGGCGCCCTGGGCAGCCGCAGGACCCAGGCCAAGCGCCTCGACCGCCTGCGCGCCCAGGGCTTCGAAGCTGCGGCGCTGGCCCGCATCCACGGCCCCGTCGGGCTCGACATCGGCGCCCGCAGCCCGGCCGAGATCGCCGTCGCGATCCTCGCCCAGATCATCCAGGTGCGCCGCGCCGCCGCCGCGCCGGCGGCCGCCGGAGCCGGCCCGTGATCTTCGGCGACACGCCGCTCGCCGAGGCGCAAGGCGCGCTGCTCGCCCACTCGCTCGTCCAGCCGGGGATCGCCTTCAAGAAGGGCCGCCGGCTGAGCGCCGAGGACATCGCGGCCCTCGCCGAGGCCGGCATCGAGAGCGTCATCGCGGCCCGGCTCGAGCCGGGCGACGTGCACGAGGACGAGGCCGCCGCGGCGCTGGCGGGGGCGCTCGCGGGCCCGGGCCTCGCGGCGAGCACCGCCTTCACCGGGCGCGCGAACCTGACCGCGGAGGCCCGCGGCCTGCTGCTGGTCGCGGGCGATCGCCTCGACCGGATCAACCTGCTCGACGAGGCGGTGACGGTCGCCACCCTGGCCCCCTTCGCGCCGGTCGAGGCGCGTCAGATGACGGCGACCGTGAAGGTGATCCCCTTCGCCGTGGCCGGGGCGCTCTTGGAGCGCGCCCTCGCGATCGCCCGCGACGGCCCGCCCTTGCTCCGGCTCGCGCCGTTCCGGCCGCTTCGGGTGGGCTTGGTCCAGACCCGCTTGCCCGGCCTGAAGGAGAGCCTCCTGGAGAAGACCCGCCTCGCCGTCGAGGGTCGGCTGGCGGCGCTCGACTGCGCGCTTTTGCGCGAGCTTCGCTGCGCGCACCGAAGCGACGAGATCGCCCGCTCGGTCGCCGACCTGCGGGCCGCGGGGGCGGACCTCGTCCTGGTCTCCGGCGCCTCGGCCGTCGTCGACCGCCGCGACGTGGTGCCAGCCGGCATCTCGGCCGCCGGCGGGACGATCGAGCATTTCGGCATGCCGGTCGACCCCGGCAACCTGATGCTCCTGGCGCGGCTCGGGCCGACGCCGGTCCTCGGCCTGCCGGGCTGCGCGCGCTCGCCCAAGCTGAACGGCTTCGACTGGGTGCTGCAGCGCCTGGCGGCGGGCCTCGAGGTGCGCCCGGCCGACGTCATGGCGATGGGCGCGGGCGGCCTCCTGAAGGAGACCGGGGCGCGGCCCCTGCCCCGCGCCCAGGCCGTCGAGCGGCCCGCCGACGCCGGAGCGCGGGCGCCGAGGATCGGGGCGGTGGTGCTGGCGGCCGGCCGCTCGCGCCGCATGGGCGGCGCCAACAAGCTGCTGGCGGAGATCGACGGCGCGCCCATGGTGCGCCGCGTCCTCGACCGGGTGCGCGCCTCGCGGGCCGCGGCGGTGGTGGTCGTGACCGGCCATGAGCGGGCGCGGGTCGAGGCGGCGCTTCAAGGCGCGGTCGGCGACGGCCGCTGCCGCCTGGTGCACAACCCCGACTTCGCGGCGGGGCTCAGCACCTCTGTGAAGCGGGGGCTCGCGGCCCTGCCCGAGGCGATCGACGGCGCCCTGGTCTGCCTCGCCGACATGCCGCAGATCACCGCCGCGGCGATCGACCGCCTGATCGCCGCCTTCGATCCCTTGGAGGGCCGCGCCATTTGCCTGCCGACCTGGGGCGGCAAGCGCGGCAATCCCGTCCTGCTGGCCCGCCGCTATTTCGCCGAGGTGCAGGCGATCTCGGGCGACGTCGGGGCGCGGGCGCTGATCGGCGAACATCCGGAGGCGGTGGCCGAGGTGGCGATGGACGACCTGGCGCACGGCGCGGGCGTGCTCGAGGACGTCGACACGCCGCAGGATCTCGCGGCTTACGCCAAAGGCGGCCGGCCGGCCGGGCGATAGCGCGAAACCGCGCGAAACCGCTCGGTCCCGCTCGGCTTAGCTCAGCTTCGGTAGTCCGGCTCCCGCTCGTCGAGCATCGCCCTGAGCTCGGCGAAGTGGCGCTCCGCCATCTCGCCGTAGCGCTGCCACTCGGCGGCGGTGCGCCGCGCCACGGCGTCGGGGGCGATCCGCAGCGCCTTGCCGGTGCCGTAGGCCGTCACCACCGTCTCGCACGCCTTCTCGAAGTAGTAGAGCGCGTCGAAGGCCCGGCCGACGGTGGGACCGGCCACCACGACGCCGTGGTTGCCCATCACCAGCACCGACTTGTCGCCGAGGGCGCGAGCCAGCCGGTCGCCTTCGGCCTCTTCCAGCGCCATGCCCTCGAAACCCTCGTCGATCGCCACCTGGCCGTAGAACCGCATGGTGTTCTGGTCGATCGGCGGCAGGCCGGAGTCCGTCAGGCAGGAGAGGACGGTGGCGTACTTCATATGCGTGTGCAGCAGGCAGCGCGCCTGGGGCACGGCCTTGTGGATGCGGCCGTGAATGACGAAGGCGGTGTCGTCGACCGCGCCGCCCGACACCAGGTCGCCCGGCGCGTCGGCGTCGACCAGCACCAGGTCGCTCGCCCGCAGGCGCGCCCAGTGGCGGGCGGAGGGGTTGACCAGGAACCGGCCGCCGTCGTCCGACACCGCCAGGCTGAAGTGGTTGGCGACGCCCTCGTTGAAGCCGAGGCGCGCGGCCCAGCGGAAGGCGCAGGCGAGATCGCGGCGTTCCTCGGCATAGCCGGTTTCCGTCTCGGTCGTCGGGGTCAGTGGGGTCGGCGGGAAAGTCTTCACAGCCTCGATCGTCATGGCGCGTCCAACGTCCTCCAGCCATCGCTCGCGGGCCGGCTTGAGCCGCCGCAACCCGCCGAAACACACGAGAAGACGGCAAGAGAAACCCGAAACGCGGCGCGTGACAAACGATTTCTAATCCGTCGCCTTCCCGTGCCCGGCGCCGACGGCGGCGGGACCTGGACGGCCGCGCGGCCCTCGATTACAAGACCCCGTTTGCCGCGTCCTCGCGAGACCCTGAGCATGACCGGATCTGTCCCGCTTTCCCTCGATGGCGCCCGCGTGTTGCTGGTCAACGACGACGGCATCGACAGCGCCGGCCTGGCGCTGCTCGAGCGCGCCGTGGGCGCCTTCACGACCGACCTCTGGACCGTCGCGCCGTGCGACAATCAGAGCGCGCGCGGACGCGCCTACACGCTGCGCCGGCCGGTCGGCTGCCGGCGTCTGGGCGAGCGCCGCTTCGCCGTGGCGGGCACCCCGGTCGATTGCGTCCTCATCGCCCTCAACGGCCTGATCCCGGGACGCCGCCCCGATCTGGTGCTGAGCGGCGTCAATCACGGCACCAATTTGGGCGAGGACATCGCCGCCTCCGGCACCGTGGGCGCCTGCCTGGAAGGCGCGGCCCAGGGCGTGCCGGGCATCGCCTTGAGCCAGCTCGGCGCCGACCCGGGATCCGGCGAGGACGCCTGGGGCTGCGCCGAGCGGCACCTGCCGGGCCTCTTGCCGAAGCTGGCGGAGAGCCTCGACCACGGCGAGATGGTGCTGAACGTGAACTTCCCGCGCCTGCCCGACGCCGGCGGTTCGGTCGGCGTCTGCGTGGTGCCGGCCGGCCGCCGCAAGGGGCCGGTGCTGGTCGAGAGCCGCGGCGACGACGGCAACGGCGGCGCCACCTTCTACTTCGACCGGCTGCGCGCCGACGATCCCATGGCGCCGGATTGCGACATCGACCGCGCCCATGCCTGTCACATCACCATCACGCCGCTGAAGCTCGACCCGACCCACGACGGCCTGCTTCAGCACCTGCAGGCCCGGTTCGAGAGCTAGAGCAGTACCCGACCAGATTGAACCACGCTGACGGTGCGATTTTGACCGGACGTTAGGAGCGAGGACGATGGACATGCCGACGCATATTCGAGGACGAGCGACGCGACGTCCGGCCAAAAGCGCCCGTCCCCTAGGGGTTGGCCTGGGCTGGCGCTCCGCGTCGTTGCCGGGCTCGCCCGATGCTCCGGCATCGCGCTTCGCCCCGCGCCTAGCGGGCCCATCCAGCCCAGAGCCAACAGCGTTGATTCAATCTGGTCGGGTACTGCTCTA
>JAWWCG010000187.1:0-6603 GCA_033720555.1 Kiloniellales bacterium
CGCCTACCTCCAAGACAACGGCTTCAAGACCTACATCGTCTCCGGCGGCGGGGTCGAGTTCATGCGCCCCTGGACGGAAGAGGCCTACGGCATTCCGCCCGAGCAGGTGATCGGCTCCAGCATCGTGACCGAGTTCCAAATGAGGGACGGCGTGCCCGTGCTGGTGCGCCAGCCGAAGATCTTCTTCATCGACGACAAGGAGGGCAAGCCCGTCGGGATCCAGAAGTTCATCGGGCGTCGTCCGATCGCTTCGTTCGGCAACGCGGATGCGGACATCCAGATGCTTCAGTGGACCCTTGCCGGCGACGGCCGGCGCTTGGCCATGCTCGTGCATCATACGGACGCGGAGCGGGAGTTCGCCTACGACCGCAAGAGCGTCGTCGGCAAGCTCGACAAGGGCATCGACGACGCCGAGACGGGCGGCTGGCTCCTGATCGACATGAAGGACGATTGGAACCGGGTGTTCTCGTTCCAGGACTGAGTTTCGTAGCGATTGGCGGCCTCGCCGCGACCTTTGTCGGGAGGATTTCTCGGTGAAAGCGAAATGCGAAGGACTCGTGGGGCCGGCGTCGCCAGGGCCGATCGGCCGCGTCAGGCTCGGCGTCGAGGAACTGCGATGAGACGCCGCTTGCGATCCCTGGCGGCCACGCTTGGCCTTATCGGCCTCATGACCGCGGGGCCGGCCGACGCCGACAGCCCCATTTCCGACGAGCTGGAGATCACGGCGATCCCGTACATGTGGTTCCTTCAGCTTGACGGCAACGCCACGGTCAAGGGCCAGAAGGGCGACGTCGACGTCGGGTTCAGCGACATCTGGGACAACTTGAACATCGGCGCGATGTTCGAGGGCGAGCTGCGCAAGGGCCGGATGGGGGTCTACGGCAACATCATCTACGCCGACCTGGAGAGCGAGAATTCGGTCTCCGGCGTGGACATCAAGGCCGATGCGACCACGGTTTGGGCCGGGGCGGGCGCCTTCTACCGCCTGGGCCCCTGGAATCTCGATGCGCTTGGAGGCTCGGGCGGGGCCCCGCGGCTCATCGTCGATCCCTATGCCGGCGTGCGCTACACCTACCTCGATCTCGACCTCGACGTGAAGAACGGCGGGCCGGACTTCTCGGGCGATCAGGACTGGGTCGATCCCGTCGTCGGGTTTCGGACGATCTGGCAGTTCACGCCGCGCTGGACCTTCACCACCATCGGCGACATCGGCGGCTTCGGTGTCGGCTCCGACTTCACCTGGCAGGCGGTCGGGCTGATCGGCTACAACTTCTCGATCTTTCAGGAGAGCGATAGCCGACTGCTCCTGGGCTATCGCGCGCTCTCGCAGGACTACGAGAACGGAAGCGGGGCCGACAAGTTCGAGTGGGACGTGATCGCCCACGGCCCCACGGCGGGCCTGGCGATTCGCTTCTGACCGCTCGGCCGGTCGGGCCGGCGGCGGGCGCGCCGCGGTCGCGACACCTGCGCGGCGCGCCGCTACTCGGGCCTCAGCGCCTCTTCCAGTTGCGTCTGCAATTGCAGCAGCGGACCGT
Organism: Kiloniellales bacterium; assembly: GCA_033720555.1. Lineage (GTDB taxonomy): Bacteria > Pseudomonadota > Alphaproteobacteria > Kiloniellales > JAKSDN01 > CALJXB01. Next base: position 1,536 of record JAWWCG010000187.1, read on the forward strand.
CGCCGGGGTTGGCGGCAAGGCCGCGATCGATGGCCTCCGCCGCTCCGGCCAGATCGCCCCCGGCGGCGCGCAGGCGGGCGATCATCTGCCAGGCCTCGACCAACTGAGGATCCATGCGAGCCGCCTCGGCGAAGGCGCTCTCGGCGGCGGCGAAGTTGCGAAACGTCAGCGCCGTTCCGGCGATCGCCATTTGGGTTTCCGGAAAGTCCGCCTTGGCGATCAGGGCTTGCTGATACTCGCGCATCGCGGCCGCCGCGCCTGCGGGCGTCTCGCCGCCGGCGAGCAGGTCTAGAAGGCTGCGCGCGGCCTCGATCCGCACGGATTTCATCGGATCCCGCAGCAGCGGCGCGACCCGCCGCAATCGCAGCGCTGGCGGCGCCGGCCGCTGCAAGGCGACGGCCGCGGCGCGGACCAGCGGCGCGTCGTCGCTCAGCAGGGGCGCGGTCCGCTCGGCGATATCGCCGGGCGCGAACGCCCGCAGCGCCTCGAGGGCAGAGGCGCGCACGAAGGCGGACCGGCTTTCGTCGGAGGCGATCTCGACCAGGGACGCCACCGTCTCCGGGCCGCCGTCGCCCTGCCACGCCGCGGCGAAGGCGCGCGCGAAGTGGTCGCCCCGGCGCGCGCTGTCGGGATACCACGCCGCGACCTCCGCCGCCGCCCACTCGGCGTCGCGGTCGGCGTGGCAGTCGGTGCAGGCGTTGGGCGTGCCCAGGGCGAGCGAAAGGTCGGGCCGGGGAACGCGGAAGCTGTGATCGCGCCGCCCGTCGACCTGCATGTAGACCCGCTCGATCATGTGGCAGGACTTGCACTGGGCGCCCTCGGAGCCCGGCTCGTGAAAGTGGTGCGCCGGCGTGTCGTAGTCCTTCAGTGCCAGGCTCGGGAAGTCCGGATTCCCGGCCGGGCTGTGGCACTGGGCGCAGACCGCGTTGCCCTCGGCGCGAAGCTCGCCCGAGTGGGGCTCGTGGCAGTTGCTGCAGCGCACCCCGCGGGCGTACATCCGCGACTGCAGGAACGAGCCGTAGACGTAGACCTCGTCGAGGATCTGGCCGTCGGGATGGTAGAGCCCCGGGCGCATCAGGGCGAGACGGTAGGCGTCGGCGAAGGCCGTGCCGGGCGGGGGATTGCCGTCGCCCAAGGGCTCCCGCCGGGCGTGGCAGCCCGCGCATTGCTGGATCTCGGCCTCGGGCGCGCCGGCGGGAAAGCCGTGGGTCAGGCCGAGTACGTCGACGCCGGCCCAAGCCGCGCCGTCGAACGACGCCGGGTCCCGGGCCCAGGCGGCGTGGGCCTCGCCCGGGCCGTGACAGGCCTCGCAGCCGACGCCGATCTCGGCCTGCTCGCTGGCGTAGCTGCGGGCGAGCGGCGCGTACTGCTTGGCGAAGCCGGTCGCGTGGCACTCCGCGCAGCGGGAGTTCCAGTTCTTGTACGGCCCCGTCCAGTGGAGGCCGTCGCCGTGGGCGAGATCGAGGTCCGGATAGAGGTCGTACCAGCGGCGCTCGACGTCGTCCCAGGCGACGTCGGGCGCCTGCAGGCGGCCGGGCTCGGTCTCCACCAGGTATTGTTGCAGGGGCGCGACGCCGACGGTGCCGACGATCTCGAACTCTCTGGGCTCGCCGTCCGGCCCTTCGGCCGTCAGCCGAAAGGACCCGTCGCGCCGGGCGAAGGTCGCGGCGCCGCCGTCGAGATCGACGCGCGCGTCGTCGAAATCTCCCAGCACCGTCTCGTCTGTCGGCAGCCGCCAGGCCCAGGCGTGATGCGACCCCCGCCACCGGGCGGTAACGTCGTCATGGCAAGCGGCGCAGGCCTCCGACGTGAGATAGCCGGGCGTCGCCGCCTCTTGGGATGTCTGGGCGAAAGCGCCCGTCATCGGGCTGAGCGGGCTGAGCGGGCTGAGCGGGCCCAGGAGGAGCCCTGCGATCAAGGCGAGTCGCCGCGTGGAGGTCATGCCGCAATCCGTGGAGAAATCGGTGCAATCGACTTGGCGAACAATCGAACGGGCCCAAGTCGCTCAACCTACGCCGGCCGTCTCGTCCGGACAACCCGCCCGGACACGCGCGCGGACAACTCGCCCGGGGCCTGCGGCGCGGCGGCTATCGTCGAGGCCCGCTCCGTGGCCCGATCTCAAACCGGCGCGCCCAGGGAGGCGCGGCGAGGGAGGCGCGGTCAGGGCAGCGCGCGTTTGTGCCCCTCGCAGCCGGAGCGGGCCCCCGCCGGTCCGGCCGGCGCGGCCAGGCAGGGGCGTGCTTGTCGCCTTCGCGGCCCAGCGGGCCCCCGCCGGTCCGGCCGCCGACGGCCAGGGCGCGCCGACGATCCGCTCGCCTCCCAGGCCGCTTGCCCCAACCCTTTTTCTTCATTACAGTAATTGAGATTGTATACTATGTTGCATATGAAAATGCCGGCCCACGCGGTTGGCGCACACTCCAGGGAGGTGACGATGAAAGAAGGTCTGAAACGCGTGTTGGGTGCCCTCGGCGCGGCGCTTTTCCTCGTCCAGGGCGCGATGGCGCAAGAGTTGCCGGACAAGCTGACGATCGGGACCGAGGGGGCCTATCCGCCGTTCAACTACACCGATGCCGATGGCCAGGTTAAGGGCTTCGAGATCGACCTCGGCAACGAGATGTGCCGGCGCCTGGAGGTCGAATGCGCCTGGGTCACGCAGGACTGGGACGGCATCATCCCCGGACTGCTCGCCCAGAAGTACGACGCCATCATCGCCTCGCTCTACATCACCGACGCCCGGCGGGAGAAGATCGCGTTCTCCGAGAAGTACTACAAGGTGCCGGCGCGATTCGTCGTGCCGACGTCGAGCGATCTCGATATCTCGGCCGAAGGCCTCGCCGGCAAGGTCGTCGGCACCCAGCGCGCGACCAGCTTCGAGCGCTTCCTGCGCGACAAGATGCCGGAGGTCGAGCTTCGCGTCTACGCGACGATGGACGAAGCCTACCTCGACCTGCAAGCCGGCCGGGTGGACGCCATCATGGTCGACGTGGTGGCGGTCTCCGAGGGGTTCCTCAACAAGCCGGGCGGCGAGGATTTCGAGATGCGCGGGCCCGAATACACCGGCGTGGAGTGGTTCGGCTACGGCGCCGGCGTGGGCGTGCGCAAGGAAGAGGCGCACGTCGCCGAGGCCTTCTCGAAGGCGATTCGGGAAATGCGGGAGGACGGCACCTATCAGAAGATCTCGGAGGAGTGGTTCGGCTTCGACGTCTACGGCGGTTGATTGACGTGGCAGCCCGGGCGTTGCGCCGAGCGGCCTCAGGGCGTTCGCCGCGGGCTCTGCCCGCGCCCCGCGGGGCGGTCATGAGGTCGCCGGGTGCTTGACCTCCAAGGATACGGCTGGCTGCTCCTCGAGGGCCTGCGCATGACCGTCGTGGTGTCCGTCTCCGCGATGGCCTGCGCCCTCGTGGTCGGTCTCCTCGCGGCGGTCGCCAAACTGTCCCGGGTGATCCTTATCCGCGGCGCCGTCGAGCTCTATACGACGATCATTCGCGGCGTGCCGGAGCTGGTGCTGCTTCTGCTCGTCTACTACGGCATTCCGACCTTGGTCCAGGATACCGCGGCGGCGATGGGCTACGAGTTGGCCCTGTCGATCAACCCCTTCGTCGCCGGCATCGGCACCTTGACCATCATCTACGGCGCCTTCGCCTGCGAGGTCTATCGCGCCGCCTACCTCGCGGTGCCGGTCGGACAGCGCGAGGCGGCCGAAGCGATCGGCCTCAACCGCCTCCAGGCGTTTCGCAAGATCGTCCTGCCGCAGATGATCCGCTACGCCCTGCCGGGCCTCGGCAACGTCTGGATGGTCCTGGTCAAGGCGACGGCGCTGATCTCCATCATTCAGCTTCCCGAGCTCATGCGCAACGCCGACATCGCGGCGCGCGCCACCCGCATGCCGTTCACGTTCTTCTTCATGGCGTGCCTGTTCTATCTCGTCATCACCCTGGTCTCGATGTGGGGGCAGGCGCATATGGAGCGCTGGGCGCGCCGGGGCCTCGCGGACGGTGCGATCTGATGCCGTCGTTCGTGGTCGACAACCTGCCGCTCTATCTCGAGGGCGCCCTGCTCACCGTGCAATTGGCGGCGTTCAGTTGCATCATCGGGTTCCTGGTGGCGATTCCCGTCGCGCTGATGCGTCTCTCGCGCCAGCGCGAGCTTTACGCGATCTCCACCGGCTACGTCTTCTTCTTCCGCGGCACGCCGCTGCTGGCGCAGATCTTCCTGATCTATTACGGTAGCGGTCAGTTCAGGCCGGCGCTGGAGAGCGTCGGCCTATGGGTCTTTTTCCGCGATCCCTGGTTCTGTGCCCTGCTGACGCTGACCCTGAACACCGCGGCCTATACCTCCGAGATCCTGCGCGGCGCGATCCAATCGATTCCGAGGGGCGAGGTCGAGGCCGCCATCGCCTTGGGCATCAAGCCGCTCCAGCGCCTGCGGCTGATCATTCTGCCGCGGGCGATCGGGCTCGCGTGGCCGACCTATACCAACGAGGTCGTCTATCAGATCCAGGCGACGTCCCTGGTCTCGATCATCACTGTCATGGACATCACCGGCGTGGCCCGCGTCATCGGCTCCAGGAACTTCGCGTTCTACGAGGCCTTCGGCCTGGCGGCGGTGATGTATCTGATTCTGGTCTACGCGTTTATCTTCCTGGCGCGCCGGGTCGAAACCCGGCTGCATGCGCACCTCGACCCGGGCGCGGCCAAGCGTCGCCTGGTCCCAGTGGGCGTGACGAAATGACGGATCTATCCGAGAAGCTCGCGGCAAAGGAACGGCGGCCGGCGCGCGGCACCTTGCGCAAGAAGGCCTACGACGTCCTGAAGTCGAGCATTCTCAACGGCAATCTGCGCCGCGGCGAGCGCCTGTCGGAAGCCCGGCTCATGCGGGAATTCGAGATCGGCCGGACTCCCGTCCGGGAGGCGCTCAACCAGCTCGAGCGGGAAGGGCTGGTTGTCAGCCGCCCCAACCACGGCTACACCGTCGCCGACCTGGATGTCGACGCGGTCTGCAATCTGCTGGTGGTTCGCGAGGGCCTGGACGCCATCGCCGCCGAATATGCCGCGGCGGCCGCCTCGGA
>JAWWCG010000188.1:0-6593 GCA_033720555.1 Kiloniellales bacterium
AGGGAAGCTTCGTGACCTTGCTCGGTCCATCCGGTTGCGGTAAGACCACCACGCTGCGTATGGTCGCCGGCCTGGCCGATCCTAGTGAGGGCAGCATCAAGATCAAGGGTAAACGCGTCAACGAAACGCCCATCCACAAGCGTAATCTCGGCCTGGTGTTCCAGAACTATGCGCTGTTTCCGCACAAGAGCGTGTTCGACAACGTCGCCTTCGGCCTGCGCTACCGCAAGGTGTCGAAGGACGAGATCGCCCAGCGGGTGAAGCGGGTGCTCGACATCGTGCGCCTGCCGGGCGTCGAAAAACGCCTGCCCGCCCAATTGTCCGGCGGCCAGCAGCAGCGCATCGCGCTGGCCCGGGCGATCGTGATCGAGCCCCACGTGCTGCTGCTCGACGAGCCGCTGTCGGCGCTCGACGCCAACCTGCGCGAGGAGATGCGGGTCGAGTTGAAGAACATCCAGCGCGAGATCGGCATCACCACGGTCTTCGTCACCCACGACCAGGAGGAGGCGCTGTCCATGTCCGACAAGGTCGTGGTGATGGACCACGGCGTCATCGAGCAGGTCGGCCGGCCGCAGGACGTCTACAGCCGGCCGGAGACCCGCTTCGTGGCGGACTTTCTCGGCCAGTCCAACATCCTGGCGGGCCGGGCGTTGGGCGCCGGCGACGGCGCGCTCGCCGAGGTCGAGCTGGAGAACGGCGTGCGGCTCAAGGTGGCGGCCCAGCGCGAGGTCGCCGCCGGCCAGCCGGTCGAGGTCGTGATCCGCGCCCACAAGCTCGAGGTGACGGCGGAGTCCGCGCCGGCCGACGAGGCGCTCAACCAGTTCGCCGGCGTGGTTCGCGATTCCAACTATCTGGGCGGCCTCGCCAACTACTTCATCGAATCCGGCGGCATGAACCTCCAGGCGATCAACCCGATCGCCGACCGCATGTTCGCGCCGGGCGATGCGGTGGTGCTCCGCACGGCGCCCAAGAACTGCGTGCTGCTGGAAAGCCGCTGAGCCGCGGCGCTGGCCCCGGCCCCGGCCCGGCGGCGGTGGCGGCGAGGGGAGGCGCCCGGAAAGGCAGCAAAGGAAGCTGGGGATGACGCGGAGCGTGGGAGAGCTTCAGATCGACCGCATCGTCGAGCTCGACGAGCCGGTCTTCCGGCTCGACGAGTTCTTCGACGAGGCGACGCCCGAGGCCGTCGCGCCCCACCGCCCCTGGCTCGAGCCCTGGGCGCTCGATCCGGCGAGCGGCAAGATGGTCCTGCCGGTCCAGTCCTACCTGGTGCGCAGCCGCCGTCACACGATCCTGATCGACACCTGCATCGGCTGCGGCAAGTCGTCGCGCGCGGTGCCCGAGTGGCGCAATCTGACCGCCGCGACCTGGCTCGCCAGCCTCGAGGCCGCCGGCGTCCGCCCCGAGGCCGTCGACTACGTCCTTTGCACCCACCTCCATCTCGACCATTGCGGCTGGAACACCCGCCGCCTCGATGGCCGCTGGGTGCCGACCTTCCCCAACGCCCGCTACGTCATCTCCCGCGCGGAATACGAGGCGGCGGCCGCGGACGACGACAGCGTGTTCCAAGAGAACGTGCTGCCGGTGGTGGAGGCCGGGCAGGCGGCGATCGTCGAGGCGGACTTCGCCCTCGACGACGAGGTCTGGCTGGAGCCGACGCCCGGCCATACCCCCGGCCACGTCGCCGTCCATCTCGCCTCCCAGGGCGCGCGCGCGGTCATGTGCGGCGACATCATGCACACGCCGCTGCAGGTGGCGGAGCCGGGCTGGACGCCCAACTTCGATCACGACCGCGGCCAATCGACCGAGACCCGCAAGCGCTTTCTCGACGCCCACTGCGAGACCGACACCCTGGTGCTGACGGCCCACTTTCCCGCACCCTCCGTCGGCCGGGTGGTGCGGCACGCCGAGCGGGGCTTCGACTTCCGCTATCCGTGAGAGGTATCCGGCGCGCCCGGCGTCGCGCCCCCGGCGTCTCGCGCTATGCCGGGACGCCGGCGTCCACCGCCCGGCGCAGCGCCGCGCGGGCCAGGAGGCGGGTCGAATCGAGGGTCGGCAGCGGCGCGTTGGCGTCGCTCACGATCAAGGGGATCTCGGTGCAGCCGAGCACCACGGCGTCGCAGCCCGCCTCCTTCATCCGCGCGATGAGTTCTTGGTGATAGGCGAGCGCGTCGTCCTTGAAGACGCCATAGACCAGCTCGTCCATGATGATCCGGTTGAGCTCGTCGCGCTCGGCGGGCTCCGGGCGCAGACACGACAGGCCCCGCGCGGCGAGCTTTTCCGGATAGACCTCGCTCTCCACCAGCCAGCGGGTGCCGAGCAGCCCGAGGGTGCGGAAGCCGCGCGCCGCGGCCTCGGCGGCGACCACCTCGGCGATGTGCAGCCAGGGCCTGGGCGAGCGCGGCTCGACGTAGGCGAAGGCCTGGTGGACGGTGTTGTCCGGGGCGATCAGGAAGTCGGCACCGATCCGGGCGAGCTTGTCGGCGGCGGCCAGCATGATGTCGCCGACGCCCGGCCAGTCGTCGCGATAGATGCAGTCCATGTAATCGGCGAGCGACGGCGCGTTGATCGACACCTCAGGGTGGGCATGGGGGCCGAGCAGCGCCGCGCCCTCGACGCAAATGGTGCGATAGCAGAGGGCGGCGCCCTCGGCGGAGCAGGCGACGATGCCGATGTGCTGGGGCATGGTGCGGGCGCTTCGCGGTCGCTCGGAATCGGCTTGGCGCGCGCGGCGCGCGCTTCGGCTAGGCCGCGAGCCCCGCCGTTACCTCGCGACCTTGGGCTCGGGCAGAATCTTCAGCACTTGGCCGGCCTCGAGGCCGCGGGTGCGATGCTCGGCGTGCGGCACCGGAGCGCCGTCGATCTCGACCAAGTATTGGTAGTCGTTGGGCAGCGCAAGCTGCGCGATGACGTCTTCCGGCGTCGCGTCCTCGCCGACCTCGACCTCGGCCTCGTGGCCGGACGGTTGGCCGGGCAGGTGGTGACTCAACCACTCGACTGTATGGACCGTGATCTTCATGCCGATTTCCCTGCTCTCAAATGCGCGCTCGGCTCGTGGGTATCTGCGCGCGGGCGCGCCGCCGCAGTCTCGAAACCGGAGCGCCGAATCTGCCCGCCGGCGCGGCGAATCACCCGCCGGTCCGCATGAGGTGCATGGCGATGTGATCGTGGAACTGCTTGGCCTCGGCGTCGCTGTAGCCTTCGCTGCGGCACTCGACCTTGGTCATCGGCAGGTCGAGCGAGCCGAGGTGGCGGTCGCCTTCGTAGGTCAGGGAGATGAAAAAGCGTTTGTCGCCGTCGCGCACGACGATGTCGTCGCCGTTCACTTCGAAATTGGTATGGCCGAGGGCTAGGACCAGCTCCCGAAGACATTCCTTGAGGGTGCCCTCCACCTCGTGGGTTTGCGAGAACGACATGCCATACGCCTCCTCTGTCCGCGTCCGTGCGTCGCCTCGGCGGGCGGGTGCATCGCATGCCATCGCCCGCAATCGTCTCCGGTCGAGGCGTACCTCACGGCCGGAGCGAGGCGCAGCTTTGAAGGGCAACCTGACCGGCTGCCGAAACCGACTTGCAGCGGGACTAAAGACCCGGGGCAAGCTAGCACGATCGCGAAATGAGGGCGAGTCTTGGATCGGCCGCGCCCGGCCGAACGGGAAGCGGACGGCCAAGCCCTGGCCGTCCGTTCGTATCCCGTTGCCTGCGGTCCGGGCCCGATCCCGATCGGGCCGGACGCGGACCCTAGAGGCCGAGGCTTTCGGCGGTCGCGGGGCCGGCGATGCCGTCCGCGTCGAGGCCGCTTTTCTTCTGGTAGGTCATCACCGCCTCGCGGGTCTTGGGTCCGAAGACGCCGTCCGTCGAGACCGTGATGCCCTTGTCGAGCAGGGCGACTTGCAGGGCGCGCACGTCCTTGCCCTTCATCAGCGGCTGCTGCAGCTTGAGCGTCCGGGCGTATTGGACCGGAATGTCGATCACTTCGCCGACCTGCTTGAAGGAGTAGAAGGCGCCCCCGGCGCCGACTTCCGTGAAGTAGACGTGGTATTGGACTTCCTGGCCGCAGCGATCCAGGGCCCAGCGTTCGATCCACTTGCGCTCGTTCAATTCCTGATTGACGACGCGCGGTCGGTTGACGACTGAGGAGCGCACGATTCGCTTGTCCACGCAGTTGAGGTCCTGCTGGTCGTCGTAGCGGAAGATGCTGATCTGCGCCCGGCTCCTCACCAAATCGGAGGCGAGGGAAGCGGCGAACGGATCGTTCGTCGCGGCGCCGGCCGTCGACGGGAGCGCGGCCACCGTCGAGACGCCCAACATCACACACAAGCCTATCTGGCCAAGGGTCGACCCCTTCATGGGTCCCTCCATGCAAGTTCGTTTGAGCCATTAGCCCGCGAACTCGTTTATTCGAGTTTAAGTCGGGGTTTTGCCTCAAAAGCGCGTCAAAGGCCCGGGCTAGAGCCGTACCCGGCCAGATTGAATCAACGCTGTTGGCTGTGGGCTGGATGGGCCGCTCGCGCCCGCGCGGCGCGCCGGCGAGAGCGGGGATTTGACCCGCGCCGCGACTTCGGGCATGTCAGCCGTCGAGCGGCGAGCTGTCGGCGTGCCGTCGCGGCGCCTTCGTTAACGATTGGCCCGCCGCGGCCCGCCGGCCAGCCGCGCGGCAACGATCCGAAGACGAGATTCGCCCGAATGTGATAAGCTATCGGGACAGGTCACGAAAAGTGCGGGAGTTTGAGTTGATGGTCCGAGTGTCTAGGAGTTGGTTGACGGTCGTCGTGGTGTGCCTCGGCTTCTTGATTACGGCTTGTTCTTCGGATAAGCCCACGGTTTCGGCGGATTCGGTCGCGGCCATTCAGACCGGTGAATACATTCTGGGCACCAGCGACCGTTTGCGCGTTACGGTCTTCGGTCAGGAGGACCTGTCGGGAGAATTCGAGGTCGACAGCGCGGGCCGGATAACTCTGCCGCTGGTCGGCGGGCTTAACGTGACCGGCCGCACCGTCGACGAGGTCGAGGACATGATCGTCGACGCGCTTACGCCGGACTATTTTCAGAATCCCGTCGTCAGCGTCGAGGTTCTCGAATATCGAGACTTCTTTATTATCGGAGAAGTCGCCAATCCGGGCCCCTATCCCTATGTTGGAAAAATGACGGTCATTACCGCGGTCGCCATGGCCGGGGGCTTTACCTATCGGGCGGTCGAGGACGAATTCGTCATTTCGCGCGACGGCCAGCAATTGGCCGCGAGCAAGGAAACCTTTGTGTTTCCGGGCGACGTTATCGAAGTGCGCGAGCGATTCTTCTGAGGCTCGCGGACCGTCGACGCAAGACCGATCGACCGTCAAAGAGTTCGGGCGCATGACAGGGTGACCGACGGCTTCCGCCGGTTTCTCCAAGGAGACGGATTTCCCGACCCAGGCACGTTAAGGAAGTCGACCGCCGTAAGCTAATTTACCATGGCGGCGGTTTCGTTTTGCGTGACAGGAAGCTAATTTTATTGATATCCTCCTCCTGAATTATCGGAACATTCGAAAAACAACAGATACGAGAAGGCGCAAGCAATGGCGAAAAAAGCAAAAACAAAATCGACTGGAAATAGCTCCGGGAAGGCGAACTCCAATATCGATGAAAGTGCGTTGACGAAGGGTGAATTACGTAAGTTGAACGCTCTGCGAAAGTCGGTTGGAGACGAGTTGGGCGAGAAGACTTTTGCCGAGTGGTTGAAGAAACGCGGCGCGGCCAGAACCGGATTGTCGGAAGATAGGAACGCCGCTCTGATCGCCGATTCTCTTGTCAGGCTGATCGACGAACAGAACTTGAGAATTCCGCGCGGCGGCTATGTGGTGACGCGGGGGCGCGGCCGGGTCATCGTGACGAGGGCCCGCACCTCCTAACCCCGGCCTTGCGGCGCCCGGGTCGGGCGCCCTGGAATGCCCTGGAGCGCCCTAGAGCGTACTGGAGCGCCCTGGGCGCCGCGGCACGCCCGGGACGCCGCGCGGCTGTCGCGGCCCGGCAGTTGCGGCTGGGTCGCGGCTGGGTTGCGGCTGGGTTGCGGCGCGCGCCGGGCTTCGGCGTGTTCCGGCCCGCTGCCGCCCGGCTCAATCTCAACAGCGGTCTCGACAGCGGTCTCAACAGCGGTCTCAACAGCGAACCTCCGGGACGACGTCCGCGCGGGTTTCCCGGGCGGACCGGGCGCGCCGCCGGCGTGCCTTTCGCGCCCTTGACGGGACTCGCCCCGGCCGGGGACAGTAGCGGCGCGCCCGGGGCGTAGCGATCGGCCGACAGGGAGCGCGACGTTGACGATTCTCGGATTCTTTCCGACGCCGGTGTGGGTCGAGCAGCTGCCCGACGACGAGGCGGCGGAGATCAATCGCCAGGCGATCGACCTGATCGAGAGCTTTCGCGGCCACCTGCCGGGGGTCGGCCCCGAGGATCCCTGGCAGACCCCGAACGACCTGCAGGACCGCCCCGAGCTGGCGCCGCTCATGGCCCGCGCCCGGCAGACGGTGAGCGCGGCGCTCGAATCAGCGACGAATTTCATACAAGGTCTGGCAAGATGATATTCAAGAAGACGCCCTCGGCCGCCGCCACGTCCTCCCTAA
>JAWWCG010000189.1:0-6588 GCA_033720555.1 Kiloniellales bacterium
CAGGCTGGGGCCGGTGAACCCTCCGCTCAGGAGGTTCTGCATCACCACCGCTCCCACGCTGCGCGGGCGGACCGGGGCGCCAGCCGAACTTCCAGGCAAGATCGGCCCGGAGCCCGCCCTCTCCGATTCGGATTCGGCTGTAGAATCGGAAGCTTAGCGGGGCGGCCGCGCCGGTCCGATCAGAGGGGCGGCCAGGGGCGCCGCAATGCCCAGGACCTGGACGACGCCGTTCCCGCCGCAGCTGGGCTGGAGCCGCTCCTCGGCCACGGGGCTCGTCCTCCCGGGCGAGGGGGTTCCCGCGCCCGCCCGGCAGAACGGCGAGAATCTCCGCCGCCGACTCGCCGCCCGGCCATCCCGAAGATCAGACCGTCCGCGGCGACCTCGCTTGAACGGATACCAGGGAATCTCGGGGCCATGGGCCGGAAGGGCACCACGGACACTCCGAGGGCGATTACGCTACCTACCGGACGAGCCGCTACGGAGCCCGAGATGGCCGTCGATCCCCGCTACGCGATCCTCTTCGAGCCCGTGAAGATCGGGCCAGTCACCGCGCCCAACCGCTTCTACCAGGTGCCCCACTGCACCGGCATGGGATACAGCCGGCCGAACAGCGTGGCCGCCATGCGCGAGACCAAGGCCGAGGGCGGCTGGGGCGTGGTGTGCACCGAGTACTGCTCGGTGCACCCCTCGTCGGACGACGGCCCCTTGCCCTACGCCGCGCTGTGGGACGACGCCGACGTGCGCGCCCAGGCGCTGACCACCGAGGCGGTGCACGCCCACGGCGCGCTCGCCGGCGTCGAGCTGTGGCACGGCGGCAGCATCATCGCCAACCTGGAGAGCCGCCTGCCGACCCTCGGGCTGACCAGCCGGCCGATGGCCCACTCGGCGGGCGACCCGGTGCAGTCCCGGCCGATGGACAAGGCCGACATCCGCGACCTGCGCCGCTGGCAGCGCGCCGCCGCCGGCCGCGCGGTCGAGGCCGGCTTCGACATCGTCTACGTCTACGCCGCCCACGGCTATCTGCTGTCGGAGTTCCTGTCGCCGGCGCTCAACCAGCGCCGCGACGAGTACGGCGGGTCGCTGGACAACCGCCTGCGCATCCTGCGCGAGCTGATCGCCGAGACCCGCGAGGCGGTCGCCGACAAGTGCGCCGTGGCGCTGCGCTTCAACGTCGCCGAGGGCGACAACGACGGGCCCTTGTCGGCCGAGGAGTCCCGCGAGGCGGTCGCCCTCCTGGCGGAGCTGCCGGACCTGTGGGACGTGACCGTCGCCGACTATTGGCGCGAGATGGGCAGCTCGCGCTTCGTCAAGGAGGCGGCCCAGGAGGAGGCCGTCGCCTTCGTCAAGCAGGCGACCTCCAAGCCGGTGGTGGGCGTCGGGCGCTTCACCTCGCCGGACACCATGGTGCGCCAGGTTTCGAAGGGCGTGCTCGACCTGATCGGCGCCGCCCGGCCGTCGATCGCCGATCCCTTCCTGCCGAGGAAGATCGCCGAGGGCCGGCCGGAGGACATCCGCGAGTGCATCGGCTGCAACATCTGCTACGCCCACGACGCCCGCGGCGTGGCGATCCGCTGCACCCAGAACCCGACCATGGCCGAGGAATGGCGCCACGGCTGGCATCCCGAGACGATCGCGCCGCGCCACGGCGAAGAGACGGTCCTGGTGGTCGGCGGCGGGCCGGCGGGCCTCGAGGCGGCCCGCGCCCTCGGCCAGCGCGGCTATGCGGTGACCCTGGCCGAGGCCGGCGACGAGCTGGGCGGCCGGGTGAGCCGCGAGAGCCGCCTGCCGGGCCTGGCCGAGTGGGCCCGGGTGCGCGACTGGCGCCTCGGCCAGCTCGCCAAGCTGCCTAGGGTCGAGGTCTATCCGGGCAGCGAGCTGAGCGCGGACCAGGTGCTCGAGTTCGGCTTCCAGCACGTCGTCGTCGCGACCGGCGCGCGCTGGCGGCGCGACGGGCTCGGCCGGCGGCGCGCGACGCCGTTCGAGGGATGGCAGCTCCCCGGCGTCGCCACGCCCGACGACATCATGGACGGCCTGAGGCAGGGGCGCCTGCCCGAGGGGCCGGTCGTGGTCTACGACGAGGACAACTACTACCTGGGCCCGGTGCTGGCGCTCGCGCTGCGGGCGGCCGGCCTCGAGGTCGCGCTCGCCACCGACGAGGGCCGGGCCGGGCACTGGAGCCGGCACACCGGCGAGCAGGAATTCACCCACGCGGCGCTGATCGAGGCCGGGGTCGAGATTCTCACCAACCAGGAACTCGCCGGCTACGACGGCGCCGAGGTCCGGCTGGCCTGCGTCTTCACCGGCCGGCATAGGCCGCGCGCCGCGCGGAGTCTCGTGACGGTCACCTCGCGCGCGCCGTCGGACGCGCTCTATCGCGCGCTGGCCGACGCGCCCGAGCGCCTCGCCGAGCGCGGCATCCTCTCCGTCAGCCGGGTCGGCGACTGCGCTGCGCCCGGGACCATCGCGGCGGCCGTCTACGCCGGCCACCGCGCGGCGCGGGCGCTGGGCGAGCCCGCGGGCGCGGCGGCCGATCCGCCGCGCGAGCAGCCGGGTCTCGCGTGAGCGGCGAAGTCATCGATAGGCGCCGATAAAGACCGATAAGGATTGAGAGAGCGTTCGCGCGCGCCGGCCGGCGACGGCAAGGACTGACGGCGCGCGACCCAGGGTCAGGCCAAGACAAGGCCCCTGACATTATTGGTTGCAAACGGCCGCAAAGTTTCACACACTTACTTAACTTAACGAAATTGGCCTTAAAGGCCTTCAATAATAATTCAGCGGCCTGAGGACGCGACGTCGAAGGCGATGTCGACGTCGGCGGCCGCGGGGCGGCGTTGGCGTTGGGCGAACTGCACGTTCGGCCTGAGGCCGCGCCGCTCCCAGGCGGTTGAGCGCCGTCGAACGGGGTCTGGGGGGAGCTATGAGGGCGTCGGGATTACCGATTCCGAACGAAGACGAAGACCTGGGGGAAATTCAGAGCGAGACGGTCGGCGAGGACACCTGGTCGTCTCGCTTCGGGCTGCTCATCGTGGTGCTGAGCAGCCTGGTGCTATGGTCCGGAATATTCCTGCTGGTCGCGTGGATATTCTGACCGCGCCGATGGGGCAGGCCCGCCTCCCGCCTGCCCCGGCGCACCCGCGAAGACGACTATCACGGCGATCACGGCCATGACGGCGAAGCGGGCGGCGCGACGCCAGGCACGGCCGACGTTGCCCGCGCCGAGCTCGCTTTCGGCCTGGAGGTCCGGCTTTAGGTGACGGCGACCTGCCGCGCCCCGTTCGCGAGATGACGCTTGCGGCGCACGTAATCGGTCGCGAGATCGCCCGACAGGGCCGTGCTGCCGCACTTGGGACACTCCACGGCGGGACCCAAGGTGCGCACGATGAAGACGTGCTCCTCGGCCTTGTTGTGGCAAAGAATCACGTAGCCTTCGGCAATTTTTTCGTCGATTTCCATGGACTATCGGCCCGATCAAAAGTGACGACTTCAAATCAGCAACGCGCATCGATGCGATGCGGGCGCGCCTAAAACGACGCGCGAAAAATTAATTATGGTGCGCCGCCGCGGCGAACGCCAGACCTATTGAGTTAAGGCTTATGGTTAAGGGCGGCGCCTACAGGAGCCCGGCGGCCTTGAAGCTGGTCTCGCCGGAGCGGCCGATCACCACGTGGTCGTGCACCGAGATGCCGAGCTTCTCGCCGGCGGCGGCGATCTCGCGGGTCATCTCGATGTCGGCCTTGGAGGGCGTCGGGTCGCCCGAGGGATGGTTGTGCACCAGGATGAGAGCGGTGGCGCCCAGCTCGAGGGCGCGGCGCACCACCTCGCGCGGGTAGACCGGGGTGTGGTCGACCGTGCCGCGCTGCTGGGTCTCGTCGGCGATCAGGCGGTTCTGACGGTCGAGGAACAAGAGGTGGAAGCGCTCCACCTTCTCGTGGGCGAGCGCGATGCGGCAGTAGTCCAGCAGCTTCGACCAGGACGACAGGACCGGCTGGCCGAGCACCTGCTCGCGGGCCAGGCGCCGCGCCGCCTCGGGCACGATCTTCAGCGCCGCGATCGAGGCCTGGCCCAGACCGCTCACCGCGGCGAGCTCCGCGGGCTCGGCCGAGAGCACGGCCGACAGGCTGCCGAAGCGCTTGATCAGCGCCTTGGCGAGCGGCTTGGTGTCGGCGCGGGGCGCGGCGGCGAACAGCAGGAACTCGATGATCTCGTAGTCGGCGAGCGCCCCGCCGCCCTGGTCGAGCAGGCGCTGGCGCAGCCGGTCGCGATGGCCGTGATAGTGCGGCTTGGCCTGCTGCGGTTTGGACGCGCTCATGACGCTCGGCCCTTCCCAGCCGGGATCGACGCTCGGTTCAGCGGGGCCGGCGAGGCGTCTTGGTGGCGCGCCGTTCGGCGCCGGCTGGCCGCCGCCGCTGCTGACAGCAAAATACCGCCGCCGGCGGCGCTTCGCAAAATTCCACGCGACCCCTGCCTGGCGGCGGGTTCGTGCTATGCTCGGCCGGGGTGGAAACCGCCCGCGCCTGCGCGGGCCCCTGGGAGAGGAGGAGACGGAGCATGCCGGAAAGCGTCTACAAAGTCATCGAACTGGTCGGCACCAGCACGGAGTCCTGGGAGTTGGCGGCGGCCGCCGCCGTCGAGCGGGCGGGCCACAGCCTGCGGGATCTGCGCATCGCCGAGGTCTCCCAGCTCGACATGCAGCTCAAGGACGGCAAGGTCGACACCTACCGGGCGAAGGTGAAGGTGTCGTTCAAGTACGAGGGCGGAAGCTGAGGCGCGTCGCGGCCGCCACGGCGGCGGCGGTCACCGGCGCGGTCGCCGCAATCAGCGGCGCGGTTCAAGCGTCGTAGGGCGGGCTGTGCCAGCCCTTGGGCGACAGGGTGAAGACCTCGTGGCCGTCGCCGGTCACGCCGATCGAATGCTCGAACTGGGCCGATAGCGAGCGGTCGCGGGTGACCGCCGTCCAGCCGTCCTCGAGAATCTTCACGGGGTAGCGCCCGGCGTTGATCATCGGCTCGATGGTGAAGAACATGCCCTCGCGCAGCACCAGGCCGTCGCCCGGGTCGCCGAAATGCAGCACGCTGGGTGCCTCGTGGAACACCCGGCCGAGGCCGTGGCCGCAGAAGTCGCGCACCACGGAGAACCCTTGGGCCTCCGCGTGGGTCTGGATGGCGTGGCCGACGTCGCCCAGGGTGGCGCCCGGGCGCACCGCCTCGATGCCGCGCCACATGGCCTCGAAGGTGGTCTCGATCAGGCGCGTGGCGAGGATCTTCGGCCGGCCGACGTAATACATGCGGCTGGTGTCGCCGTGCCAGCCGTCGAGGATCACGGTCACGTCGATATTGATCACGTCGCCGTCGCGCAGGCGCTTCTTGTCGTTCGGGATGCCGTGGCAGACCACGTGGTTCACCGAGGTGCAGATCGACTTGGGGAAGCCGCGGTAGTTGAGCGGCGCCGGGATCGCGCCGCGGGTGACGATGAAGTCGTGGCACAGGCGGTCGAGCTGCTCGGTGGTGGTCCCCGGCGTCACGTAGGGCGTGATGTAGTCGAGCGTTTCGGCCGCCAGCCGTCCGGCCCGGCGCATCGCTTCGAAGTCCGCCGCCGAATGGATCGTGATCCGGCGCTCCTCGGCGCTCATCTGCCGGGCGGCCTCGCCCGAGCCGGTGCTTGCCATGACAACTCTCTCGTCCGTACGGCGCTCGGCGGCACTCGGCGGCGCCCCCGAAACGCTCGCTCGCGTTCAGCCGTCGATCGGGAGCGGCTGCCCCAATTCGATCGCCTCGGGCCCGATCCGGCAATCATAGCAGAAAACCTCGACGCCGCGCGCCCGGGCGTGCTCGAACGCGCGGGCATACCCCGGATCGATGTCCGAGGCAATAGTCACGCGCCGGCAGTCGCCGCGCTGCACCAGATAGAACAGCGCCGCGCGCCCGCCCGCCTCGACGACGCGCGCCAGCTCCCCCAGATGCCGGACGCCGCGTGCGGTGACGGCGTCGGGGAACTCCGCCCGGGGCGTCGCGGCGCGCGCGTCGTCGCGCCTCAGGGTCACGCTCTTGATCTCGACGTAGCAGGGGCTGCGGCCGGGCGCCTCGAGCAGGAGGTCGATGCGGCTTCTCTCGCCGTAGCGCACCTCGCGCCGCATCGCCCGATAGCCGGCGAGCTCTGGGATCCGGTCCTGGTCCCAGGCTTCGGCGACCACCGCGTTGGCCCAGCCGGTGTTGATGCCGACCAGCGAGGTTCCTGCGTCCACCAGCTCCCAGGTGAAGGCCAGCTTGCGCGCCGGGTTGCGGCTCGGCGACAGCCAAACCGCGAGGCCGGGCTCGGCCAAGCCCATCATCGAGCCGGGGTTGGGGCAGTGGGCGACCACCCGCTCGCCGTCGGAGAGCTCGATATCCGAGAGGAATCGCTTGTAGCGGCGTAGCAGGCGGCCAGTTATAAGAGGATGGATAAAGCGCATGAAGACTTGGTAGCGTGGGGTGGAGACGCTTTCAACTGCGGCCGGGCAGGCGCGATCCAAGTGCATTCCAAATGCGTGCCGGGGCGCGTCGGCCGTGGAGGCGGCCTGGATCGGGAGGACATGACGGATGAAAGCCCTCA
>JAWWCG010000190.1:0-6578 GCA_033720555.1 Kiloniellales bacterium
GAGGCCGCGCGGCGCCAAGCCGGCCTCGAGCCCGACGGTTACCTCGCCCTCGCCGAGGGCTAAGTCGGCCCGCCTGGCTAATAGGTTATTTTTCCTAATCTATATCTCTAGAATTCCTCGGTTGTCCCAGCCTCCGGACACGCCAAAATCTATTCCTACACGGCCGGCGTCCGGCTGATGCATTAGAATGACTCATAGACTGGAGGCACCCATGGCCACCCTTTCCGCGCTTCACTCCGGCCTTGCCGAGGGCGCACCGGCCGGCATCCCGGCAAACGACGGGGTCGACCGCGACCGGGTCGAGGCCGAGCTGACCTACCTGGTCGACACCGGCGTCAGGCCGGTCTCCTACATGCCGCCGCTGACCGGCGGAGAGATCAGGCGCACCGGCCACTACGCGCCCTATCGGGTGGCGATCCGCAGCGCCCGGCCGATCGCCGGCGCCCTGTCGCTCGACCGCGAGGGCTTCATCCTGACGCGGCACGACACGGCGGTCGGCGATTTCCGCGACGCCGAGGCGGTGCGCCGGCGCTACTACCCGGAGATGGCCCGCCTGGTGCGGAGCGCGACCGGCGCGGCGCGGGTCGAGGTGTTCGACCACAACGTTCGCCTCGAAGGCGCGCCCGACCGCGACGCCCAAGGCATCCGCGCGCCGGTGCGCATGGTGCACAACGACTACACGGCGAAATCGGGCCCGCAGCGGGTGCGCGACCTGTTCGGCGCCGCGGAGGCCGAAGCACTGCTCAAGAAGAGGTTCGCCATCATCAACGTGTGGCGGCCGATCGCCGGGCCCGTCGAGACCGCGCCCCTGGCGTTCGCCGACGCCGGCTCGATCGCGCCGGAGGACCTTGTGCCCCTCGACCTGGTCTACCCCGAGCGCACCGGCGAGATCTACAACGTCACCTTCAACCCGGCGCACCGCTGGTACTACCTGCCGCGCATGACCCGCGACGAGGCGGTGCTGATCAAGGGCTACGACTCGCTCGAGGACGGCCGCGCGCGTTTCGCGCCGCACACCGCCTTCGACGACCCGACGACGCCGATAGGCGCCGCGCCGCGCCACAGCATCGAGGTGCGCACCCTCGCCTTCTTCGACGCCTAGAACAGCATCCAACCGCACGCTGAGGCGGCGGTCTCGGCGGTCAAGGCCAAGGCGCAATGGATCGACCGGATCCTGGAGCGCTTCCTCATGACCGGGAATGGCGACGATCTGCCGCGGGTCGCCGTCGTTCCTTAAGCCTCGGCCCCTTCCCGCTTGGTGCTCGAGGCGCCGCCGTCGATCCGCTGCGCCAGCGCCGCTTCGAGAAAGCGGTCGATATCGCCGTCGAGCACGCTCTGGGGGTTGCCGATCTCGACCCCGGTGCGCAGGTCCTTGACCATCTGATAGGGCTGCAGCACGTAGGAGCGGATCTGGTGGCCCCAGCCGATCTCCGACTTGCTCTCGGCCTCGGCCTGGGCCTCGGCCTCGCGCTTCTGCAGCTCGTGCTCGTAGAGCCGCGCGCGCAGCATGGCCATCGCCTGGGCCCGGTTCTTGTGCTGCGAGCGGTCGTTCTGGCACTGCACCACGATGCCGGTCGGCAGGTGGGTCATCCTGACCGCGCTGTCGGTCTTGTTGACGTGCTGGCCGCCGGCGCCCGACGCCCGGTAGGTGTCGACCCGCAAGTCCTTGTCGAGGATCTCGACCTCGATCGACTCGTCGATCACCGGATAGACCCAGGCGCTGGCGAAGCTGGTGTGGCGGCGCGACTGGGAATCGTAGGGTGAGATGCGCACCAGGCGGTGGACCCCCGATTCGGTCTTCAGCCAGCCGTAGGCGTTGTGGCCCTTGACCTGGATGGTGGCCGACTTGATCCCCGCCTCCTCGCCCGGGCTCTCTTCCAGCCACTCGACCTTGTGGCCGTGGGCCTCGGCCCAGCGGGTGTACATCCGCAGCAGCATCTCGGCCCAGTCCTGGGCCTCGGTGCCGCCGGCCCCGGCGTGGATCTCCACGTAGCAGTCGTTGGAGTCGGCCTCGCCCGACAGGAGGCTCTCGAGCTCGACCTTGGCGGCGCGGGTCTTGAGGCGCTCGAGCTGGCCTTCCGCCTCGCGGATGCTGGCCTCGTCTTCTTCGGCCTCGCCCAGCTCCAGCAGCACCAGGGCGTCCTCCAGGCTCTGCTCCAGGCTCTCGTACGACTTGATCGCGTGCTCCAGGGCGCCGCGCTCGCGCATCACCGCCTGGGCGGCCTGCGGATCGTTCCACAGCTCCGGATCTTCGGCCTTCCGGTTCAGCTCCTCGAGGCGGCCGACGGCGGTCTCGACGTCAAAGGTGCCTCCTCAGCAGCGCCAACGACTGGCGAATGTCGTCGACCACCGCTTCGATTTCCGCGCGCATGGCTCCTCCCGCTGGGCACAAGTTTGCGACGGCAATGATGTAGGCTTTGGCCGCCGATTAGTACAGCCCGTCGGAGCCGCCGGGCACCACCACGCGCGTCGCGTCGCCGGCCGATGGATTGTAGCCGCCGTCGAGCACCATCTGCTCGCCGGTCGGCACGGTGCCGGGCTTGAAGGCCTCGAGGATCACGTGGCCGTCGCCGGAGCCGGCCAGCCGGCCGGTGTCCGCGTTGACGCGGACCAGGCGGATGCCGGGCGGGATGCGAAACGGAATCGCCGGCTTGTCGGCCAGCGCCTCGGCCATGAAGTCGCGGAAGATCGGCGCGGCAACGCTGGAGCCGGTCTCCTTGGGGCCGAGGGTCCGGGGTTCGTCGAAGCCGGTGAAGACGCCCACCGCCAGGTCCGGCGAGAAGCCGATGAACCAGGCGTCCTGGGACTCGTTGGTGGTTCCGGTCTTGCCGGCGAGCGGCTTGCCCACCGAGGCGACGCGCCGACCGGTGCCGCGCTCGACCACGCCCTGCAGCATGGAGACGACCTGGTAGGCGCTGGCCGGATCGGCCACCTGCTCGCGCTCGTCCGGCAGCCGCGGCACCGCTTGGCCCTGCCAGGGCACGCCGCGGCAGTCCGGGCAGGCCCGCTGGTCGTGGCGGTAGATGGTGTTGCCGTTGCGGTCCTGCACCCGGTCGATCAGGGCCGGGGTGATGCGCCGGCCGCCGTTGACCAGCATGGCGTAAGCGGTGGTCAGCCGCACCAAGGTGGTCTCGCCGGCGCCCAGCGCCATGGCCAGGACCTCCGGCATGCCGTCCACCACGCCGAGCCGGGTCGCGTAGTCCGCCACCTTCTCCATGCCGATGGTCTGGGCCAGGCGGACGGTCATGAGGTTGCGCGACTTCTCGATGCCGACCCGCATCGGCGTCGGCCCGTAGAACCTGCGGGTGTAGTTGGCCGGCTTCCACTTGCCCTGGCCCTGGCCCTGGTCGATCACGAAGGGCGCGTCGAGGATCAGGGTCGACGGCGTGAAGCCGCTGTCGAGGCCGGCCAGATAGACGATCGGCTTGAACGCCGAGCCGGGTTGGCGATAGGCCTGAATCGCCCGATTAAACTCGCTGTCGTCGAAGGAGAAGCCGCCCACCATGGCGAGCACGCGGCCGGTGTGGGGGTCGAGCGCGATCAGGGCGCCGTTGATCTCGGGCACTTGGCGCAGGCCATAGGTGCCCTCGGGCACCGGCGCGCCGTCGCTGTCTTCCACGATCGCCTCGACGTAGATCACGTCGCCGGCCGCCATGACCTCGGTGACGGCGCCGGGGCTGGCGCCGACCTTCTGCCCTTCGATCGGCTTGCGGGCCCACTTCAGGGCCGAGAGGGGAATAACGCCGGTCCGGCCGTCCACGAAGCCGATCTGGGCCGCCTTCTCGATGGTCGCCAGCACCAGGGCCCGCTCCCATTGCGGCGCCCCCTCGGCAATCTCCGCCGCGGCCAACTGCTCGGTCCAGGCCTCTCGGGCCTCAGGCTCGACGGCGCCGAGATTGGCGAGCGCCCCGCGCCATCCGTGGCGGCGGTCGTAGTCGATCAGGCCGTCGCGCAGCGCCGTCTCGGCGGCGCCCTGCAGGCGCGGATCGAGGGTCGTGCGCACCGACAGGCCGCCCTCGTAGAGGCCGTTCTCGCCATAGAGGCGCACCAGCTCGCGGCGGACCTCCTCGGCGAAGTGGGCCGCCTCGGCGACTTCGGTCTCGCCGCGCTCGCGGACCACCAGCGGCTCGTTCCAGGCCTCCTCCGCCTCCAAGGGCGTGATGCTCCGGTCCTCGACCATGCGGCTGATCACCCAGTCCCGGCGGGCCACCGCCTCGGCGTAGTTGCGTACCGGGTGGTAGTTGTTGGGCGCCTTCGGCAAGGCCGCGAGATAGGCCGCCTCGGCGATGGTCAGCTCGTCCAGCGACTTGTTGAAATAGTTGAGCGCCGCGGCGGCCACGCCGTAGGAGCCGCGGTAGCCGAGAAAGATCTCGTTCAGGTAGAGTTCGAGAATGCGGTCCTTCGAGAAAGTGCGCTCCATGCGCAGGGCGAGGATCGCCTCCTTGATCTTGCGCTCGTAGGACAGCTCGTTCGACAGCAGGAAGTTCTTGGCCACCTGCTGGGTGATGGTCGAGGCGCCGACCGGGCGCCGGCCCTGCAGCAGATTGGTCACGTTGGTGACCACCGCGCGCAGCACGGCCACGGCGTCGACCCCCGGGTGGCTGTAGAAGTTCTTGTCCTCGGCGGCGAGGAAGGCGTTGATCACCCGCTTGGGGATCGCCCGGATCGGCACGAAGACGCGCTTTTGCACCGCGTACTCCGCCAACAGGCGGCCGTCGCCCGCGTGGACCCGGGTCACCGTCGGCGGGTCGTAGTCGGCGAGCTGCTTGTAGTCGGGCAGATCGCGGCCGTAGTGGTGGAAGACGTAAAGCGCGCCGCCGCCCGCAGCCAGGGCGCCGCAGATCACGAGAACCATGACCGCCAAGAGAATTTTCACGTCGACCTCTGTGAGGCTCCGCGCGACGGAACCCGCCGGGCTCCCGCGCCTGGGGACGGCGTCGCGCGCGGCCCGGCTTCGTCCTGGCCCGTCTTGGCCATGGGCCGCTCCGGGGCCGCCTCCGATAATATCAGGAGATAAGCCATATCAACAGACTATGGCGATCTTGTGATCCGTCACGACGGTCCGGCGGTGCGCTGCCATTCGAAATAGCTGTCGACCGCCTCGACGATCGCCCCGCAAATCTTGCGCCGGTAGGCGTCCGAGCGCAGCAGTTTCTCCTCGGTCTTGTTGGAAAGATAGCCCACCTCCACCAGGACCGACGGCACGATCGGCGACTTCAGCACGGCGAAGCCGGCGAAGCGGTGGGTATTGCGCAGGACCGGGCCGACGGTGCGCAAATGGTCGACCAGCAGATTGGCGAAGCTTTTCGACTGGTTCATGGTCTCACGTTGCGCAAGATCGATTAAGATCTTGCTTACGACCTCGCCCTGGTCCGTGAGATCTATGCCGGCGATGGCGTCGGCCTTGTTTTCCTTGGCCGCCAGGGCCGCCGCCTCGGCGTCCGAGGCGTTCTCCGACAGGGTGTAGATCGCCGCCCCTCGCAGGTCGCGCTTCCTGTGGGTGTTGGCGTGCAGCGAGATGAACAGGGAGGCGTCGCTCTCCTGGGCGTAGCGCACCCGGTCGCGCAGGCGGATGAAGACGTCGGTGTCCCGGGTCATCTGCACCCGGTAGCGCCCGCCGGCCTCGATCTGGCGCCGCAGCTCCTGGGCGTAGCTCAGCACCAGGTCCTTCTCGTAGATGCCGGTCTGGCCGATGGCGCCGGGGTCGACGCCGCCGTGGCCGGCGTCGATGACGACCACGGGGCGGCTGTCGCCCTGCGGCTTGGGCGGCGCCATGGGCATGGCCGCCTGCTGGGGGCGCGGCAGCGGCGTGCTGGACACCAGCGGCGTGCGCGCCCGCGCGAAATAGGCCTCGCGGCTGATCGGTTTGAGGTCGATGACCAGGCGGTAGCCGAAGCCGTTGTTGGGCGGCAGCGTGAAAACCTTCTGGAAATCGACCGGCTGGTCCACGTCGAGCACCACCCGGCTGGTGCCGGGGGCGAAAAGCCCATAGCGCAGCGCCTGCACCAGCCCGCCGCCCTCGACGACCCGTTGCGGGCCGAGACTCCACTCCAGGGCCGGAAGATCGATCACCACCCGGAACGGATCGGGCAGGGTGAAGGCGCGATAGGCGGGCTCCTCGGTCAGTTCCAGCACGAAGCGGGTCTTTTCCGGGTGCGCGCCGATTCGCACGTCCGTCACGTTCGGCTTGGCCAGCGCGACGGCGCTGCTGAGCAGCAAGACCAAAAGAGCGGAAATGACGCGTGCCATCATCCTGCCGAACGGAAAGGCGCCAACATCTGGCACAAAAATTTGTGCCAACTACTAAATATGCCCCCTACGGCACGCCACCTCTCTATCCTCTATCCTCTAACCGCTGGCACCACGCATTGCAACGCCGTTCATGAATTCTCCGGCATTTTCATGGTATTAAGAGCATTTTTGGCACAGGCGGCGCAAAGAAATTGCAGGACGGCCTGACGCATCCTATTGTAATTACATCGCCGCACGGCGCCAGTGCTTGTGCTCGTCATCGCGGATGGCTGGGCGGGCGAGGCGTTGTGCATCCGGACTGCAACGTTCCGCAAGGAGCCGGGGCC
>JAWWCG010000191.1:0-6573 GCA_033720555.1 Kiloniellales bacterium
CCAGCACGTGGGCGTCGGCCAGCGCCAGATAGGCCAGGCCGAGCACGAACAGCACCTGATCGGAGACCAGGAAGACGGCGCGCAGCACCTGGTACCACGGACGGCGCACCGCGAGCCGGGCGGCGAGGGGCCGGCGGCGGGTGAGAGCGAGGACGAGCACCAGGAAGAAGGCGTAGCGGATGAACATGATCTCGCTCACGGGATAGCGCACGATCAGCAGCTTGCTGATCGCGTCCATCGTCGCGAAGCACAGGGTGCACAGGAGCATGAGGGCGATCCCGCGCGCCTGCGCCTTGGCGCCGCTGACGGCTTCCTGATCGGAGGCGCTCTGCGTCATCCGTTGTCATCCCGCGGATCCTGCCGAATCCGCGGTGACGACGTCCCGCGCGGAGGTGATCGGCTCGCTCAGCCTCGGGCCTCGCCGGGTGGTCTGTCAATTGGATCGCGCCTAAATCGCTGCCGGATCGCCGCGCGCGCGGCGCCGCGCGGCGAGGGCGCCCGGCAAGCGTGGCCAGCGCGGGCGGCCCGGGCGCGTGCCCAGGAGACCTGCCCCGGATCCGTAACGGCGCGTGGAACTCCCTGAATTCAAGGCCTTTTTCGGCCCGGCCTTAAAGCGATTTTAACGCTGCGTCCCGCACACTGCGGCACCATGGAAGTGCTAAGCCGGCCTATGCCCTGGAAGCTGATGCCCTGGAAGCTGAGGTTCGGGCGGGGGATGCCCCTCGCGCGACGGCGGCTGCTCGCGGTGGCCAGGGTCTTGTCCCGGGGCCTGACCCGGAACCTGACGCGGCACCTGACGCGGGGCCCGACTCGTCGCCTGCTTCGCCGGAGCAAGGAGGCCGCCGATCGCCGGCCCTTGGCCGCGCTCCTGGCGCTGATCCTCGGGTCGGCGCTGTCGATCGGCGCCTTCTTCACGGTGCAGGGCCTCTACCAGGCCGAGGCGCAGAAGCGCTTCGAAGGCTCGGCGGCGCAGCTCACCGGCGCCGTCAGCCAGAGCCTCGAGCGCTATCTCGAGGTCGTGAACGCGGTCGGCTCGTTCTTCGCCGCGACCAAGGACGTGGACCGCTGGGAATTCTTCGAGTTCGCCCGCGATACCCTGCCGCGCTTTCCCGGCGTCACCGCGCTGACCTGGGTGCCCTGGGTGCCGGCCGGCGAGCGCGCCGCCTTCGAGCAGCGGGCCCGCGACGACGGACTGTTCGGGTTCCACTTCAAGGACCCGGGCGTCGTCGGCCGCGCCGTGCCCGGCTCGGCGCGCGAGGTGCATCTGCCGATCTATTATGTCGAGCCGTTCGAGGGCAACGCCGATCAACTCGGCGTCGATCTGGCGGGCCGGGCCCAGGACCTCGAGAGCCTACTCGCGGTGCGCGATTCCGGCCGGATCGCGATCACCCGGCCCGACGCCGCCTTCGGACCGACGATCCCCGGCTTCGTGGTGGTGCTGCCGGTCTACCGCGGCGGCGCGGTTCCGGCGACGCTGGCCGAGCGCCGCGAGGAGCTGCTGGGCTTCGCCCGGGCCTCGATCGCGCTGCGCGATCTGATCGTCTCGGCCTTGCCGGGCCCCGCCGCGGCGGACGGCCTCGACGTCTACATCTACGACGAAAACGCCGCGCCGGGCGAGCGCCTCTTGGCCTATCATCCCTCGCCCCGGCGCCACCGCAGCGCCGCGCCCCTCGCCGAGGAGGAGGTCCGCGCCGGGGTGTTCACGGCGACCCACCGCAGCATCGCCGGGCAGGACTGGTCGATCGTCGCCAAGCCGGCCGACAGCTATCTGCCGTCCAGCTTGCAGGTGGTGGCCTGGGGCGTGCTCGTCTTCGGCCTGCTGGTCACGCTGTGGCTGGCTCAGCATCTGACCTCGTCCCACATCCGCACGCGCCTGATCGAGCGCGCCGTGACCAAGCGGACCGCGGAGCTGCGGGCCGCCAACCAGGCCCTGCAGTGCGAGGTCCGCGAGCGCGAGCGCGCCGAGCACAAGCTGCGCGACGCGAAGAAGCGCGCCGAGATCGCCAGCCGCGCCAAGTCCGATTTCCTGGCCATGATGAGCCACGAGCTGCGCACGCCCCTAAACGCGGTTATCGGCTTCTCCGAGGTTCTCCGCAGCGAGCGGCTGGGCCCGCTCGGCCACGATCAGTATCGCGAATACGTCGAATACATTCGCTCCAGCGGGACCGAGCTGCTGACGCGGATCAACGACATCCTGGAGCTCACCAAGATCGACGGCGACAGCTTCTCGTTGCTGGTGGAGCCGGTCGACGTCGAGCGGGTGGTCGGCGCGGTCGAGCCGATCATCCGGGAAAAGGCCACCGCCGCGGGGCTCAAGCTGAGCATCGAGCTGGCCCCGGAGCTGCCCCATCTCAAGGCCGATCCCCGGGCGCTCAAGCAGATCCTGCTCAATCTGCTGCTCAACGCCGTCAAGTTCACCCGGCCCGGCGGCCGGGTCTCGCTGGACGTCAGGCCGGATCGCCGCGGGCGCATGACCTTGCGGGTGGCGGACAACGGCGTCGGCATCGACTCGGAGCACCTGAGCCAGGTGCTGCAGCCGTTCAGCCAGGCCGACAGCTCGCTCGGCCGCAAGTACGAGGGCTCCGGGCTCGGCTTGGCCCTGGCCGACAAGCTGGTGAAACTGCACGGCGCGGAGCTCTATATCGACAGCGAGGTCGGCTCCGGCACCGTGGTGTCGATCATCTTTCCCAAGGACCGGGTCCTGCAGCGCTCCTCGCCCAAGCGGGTCGCCTGACGCGACAGGCGCACGCGCCGCGCCCGCCATGCCCGCCATGGCCGCCATGGCCGAGGTGCACGAAATCTTAACCCTGAGTGAATAGACCTGGAGCCGGGCGATGGCGATCGCCCGGGCGCCCGCCCATGGCGGGCCGAGGCGAGACATGGGCTACCGCTGGACAGGTAGCAGGCAAAGGGCAAGGTCATGAATAAAGGCTCGTACCGCTCGACGTTCGCCGCCGCGCCGACGGTTCGCGGCGCGGCCGCGTTGGTTCTTTGCGCGCTCCTGCTGACCGGCTGCGAGAACGTGAAGGAACTGAAAGAGACGCTGTGGCCGTTCGAGCCGAACTCGGCGGGCGAGGGCGACGAGCGGCCGCTCGCGGCGACCGCCGAGGACGAGGTCGCGCCGGAGCCGGCGCTGGTCACCAAGGTGCAAAGCAGGCTGAGCGAACTCGGCTACCAGCCGGGCCCGGTCGATGGCGTCATGGGGCCCAAGACCAGGTCGGCGCTGCGGCGCTACCAAATGGTCGAAGGGCTGCCGGTCGACGGCCGGATCACCCAGCCGCTGCTGGTGCGATTGACCGGATCGTCCGCCGCCGCCGAGCCGCAACCCAAGGCGCAGTCCAATCCACAGTCCGAGGCGCAGTCCGAGCCGCCCGCGCCCGGTGCGTCCGCTGCCGGTGCGGGCCGCGTGCTGGGACCGCCGCCGGCCTATCAGGAGGGCAGCCGCTTCGTCTATGCCGACGGCGAGGTGCGCACGGTGGTCTCGGTCGACGGCGACCAGGTCGATTGGCAGTCGAGCCGGGACGGCTACGCGGTGGCCCGCAGCAACTTCCTGCTGCCGAGCCTGTCCTGGAGCTCGTCGGAGACCGGCGGTCAGCGCACCATCGACGAGCCTGCGCACGACTTGTGGCCGCACGCGAGCGGCGAGGCGATCACCTTCTCGGCGCGCACCCTGATCAAGCAGAAGACGCAGCCCGACGGCGGCCGGGAGATCACCGAGACCTGGCGCTGTCAAGTCGGCGCCGAGGCGGAGCTCGCCGTGCGCGCCGGAACCTTCGCGACCCGCCGCATCACCTGCGACGGCGAGTTGCAGCCGGACGGGACCAGCCTCACCAAGACGTGGCACTACGCCCCGGAGCTCGGCCACTACGTGCTGTTCGAGGAGACCGACGCGGACGGGCGATCCCAACGGCGCAGCGAACTGCTGGCCATCATGCCGAGCACCGAGACCTGGCCGCCGGCGGCGCGCGCCGGCCTCGGCTGGGCGCTCGAGCACGCGCTCGAAACCTCGGCGGACGGCGAGCGCACGACCTGGAGCAGCTCGGCCGTCGACCTCGAGGTCGTCATCGAACCCGGCGCCCGGGTGGCGTTCGGCGAGAAGGACACCTGCCGCAATTTCGTGCAGATCTGGTCGGAGCCGGACGGCGAGCGGGTCTACCCCGGCCTGTCGTGCCGCGAGGCCTCCGGGGAATGGCGGATTCCGGGCCCCAAGTCGGGAATCGCCGTGGCGACGGGCGGCGAATAGCCGCCTGTGCCGCCGCCTGTGCCGCCGCCTGGGCCGGGCGCCTGTGCCGCCGTCTGGGCCGGGCCCGCGATTTGCCGAGATCCCGACGCCGTAAAGCGCGGTTTTTCAACCCTTTGCGGCCCCTTGCCGGCCCCTTGGCGCCCCCTTGGCGGCGGTCTTTGATCCTTTTTTCTCTCGCGCCCGCACGATAAGATTTCACAGCCTTTGACGCAGGGGGCGGTAGGCGTATAGCTTGCCGGTGCGCTACGGCGCGATTAGGTGAGAGGTTGTGAGGGGCAGGAGCGGCGCCGCCAAGGCGCCGGGCCCCTCGATTGCGGAGGGAGTCCTGTGGTCGACCTGTTGCGGGAATACCTGCCGATCCTGATTTTTCTCGGGATCGCGGTGGTGATTGCCGGCGCGATGGTGGTGGCCGCCCTCCTGCTGGCGCGCCAGCGACCGGATTCCGAGAAGGTGTCGCCGTACGAATGCGGCTTCGAGGCGTTCGACGACGCGCGCGGCCAGTTCGACGTGCGCTTCTATCTGGTCGCGATTCTGTTCATCATTTTCGATCTCGAGGTCGCCTTCCTGTTTCCCTGGGCCGTCTCGCTCGGCGAGATCGGGGTCTTCGGATTCTGGAGCATGTTCATCTTCCTGCTGATCCTCACCATCGGCTTCGTCTACGAGTGGCGGAAGGGGGCGCTGGAATGGGAGTAGGAGGCGCGGATGTGACCAAGCCGCTGCCGCCGGGCCCGGCGCAGGACCAGGTGCTGGCGCGCGCGACGCAGCAACTGCAGGACAAGGGCTTCCTGGTCGCCCAGTTCGACAAGCTGGCCGGCTGGGCGCAGTCCGGCTCGCTGTGGCCGATGACCTTCGGGCTGGCGTGCTGCGCGGTGGAGATGATGCACACCGCCTGCAGCCGCTACGATCTCGACCGCTTCGGCATGGTCTTCCGGCCGAGCCCGCGGCAGTCCGACGTGATGATCGTGGCGGGCACGCTGTGCAACAAGATGGCGCCGGCCCTGCGCAAGGTCTACGACCAGATGCCCGAGCCGCGCTGGGTGATCTCGATGGGCTCGTGCGCCAACGGCGGCGGCTACTATCACTATTCCTACTCGGTGGTGCGGGGCTGCGATCGCATCGTCCCGGTCGACATCTACGTGCCGGGCTGCCCGCCGACCGCCGAGGCGTTGCTCTACGGCATCCTTCAGCTCCAGCGCAAGATCAAGCGGCGCGCCGGGATTATCCGCTGAAGCCCCGCCCGACGCGCCCCGCGAAGACGCAAAGCGATATGACCCAGGCCCTGATCGACCTCGGCGAACACATTACTGCGGCCCTGCCCAAGGAGGTGCTGGGCAGCGAGGTCGCCCATGGCGAGCTGATGCTGCGGGTCGCGCCGGCGGATCTGGTCAAGACCCTCACCTTCCTCCGGGACGACACGAACTGCCAGTTCAAGGTGCTGGTCGATCTGACGGCGGTCGATTTCCCCGACCGCGACGAGCGCTTCGACGTGATCTACAACCTGCTGTCGCTGACCCACAACCAGCGCATCCGGGTCAAGGCGGCGATCGGCGAGGACCTGCCGGTGCCGTCGGTGACCGGGGTCTTCAACTCGGCGATCTGGCCGGAGCGGGAGGCCTGGGACATGTACGGCATCTTCTTCTCCGACCACCCGGACCTCCGGCGGCTCTTGACCGACTACGGCTTCGAGGGCCATCCGCTCCGGAAGGACTTCCCGCTCACCGGCTACGTCGAGCTGCGCTACGACGAGGACCAGAAGCGCGTAGTCTACGAGCCGGTCAACCTGACCCAGGAGTTCCGGCGGTTCGATTTCATGAGCCCGTGGGAAGGCATCCTGCATCTGCCCGGCGACGAGAAGGCCGAGGCGGAAGAGGGCGAGGCGTGATGGCGGAGACCCAGATCAAGCCGCTCACCCTCAACTTCGGACCGCAGCACCCGGCCGCCCACGGCGTCTTGCGCCTGGTGCTGGAGATGGACGGCGAGGTGATCGAGCGCGCCGATCCCCACATCGGCCTGCTGCATCGCGGCACCGAGAAGCTGATCGAGTACAAGACCTACCTGCAGGCGGTGCCCTATTTCGACCGCCTGGACTACGTCTCGCCGATGAACCAGGAGCACGCTTTCGCGCTCGCCGTCGAGAAGCTCATGGGCATCGAGGTGCCGCCGCGCGGCCAGTACATCCGGGTGCTCTACAGCGAGATCACCCGCATCCTGAACCATCTGCTGAACATCTGCACCTTCGCCATCGACGTCGGGGCGATGACGCCGATCCTCTGGGGCTTCGAGGCGCGCGAGCGGCTGATGGAGTTCTACGAGCGGGCCTCCGGCGCGCG
>JAWWCG010000192.1:0-6557 GCA_033720555.1 Kiloniellales bacterium
AATCAAACACTCAAGACCCCGCCAAAGCCCAGCACAATCCTCGCCTAAACCCCGGCGAAGCTGCCCCGAAGTCCCCGCCGAAGTCCCCGCCGAAGTCCCATCAAAGCCCCCGCCGAAGCCCCGGTCAGACACCCCGGAACCAGAGGTTTTGGCTTGACGGATTTCCTCGGCTTGGCGTTATACTCGGCGCAATTCCAACGAACGCTGCCACACCAAAAACGAACCGGTTCGGGCTTCAGGGGCGATTGGCTCTATATTGGCCGGAATGCGGTCAGAGGACCTTTCGGTCGGACCAATGAACAGGAGAGCATCATGGGAGACGTCAAGAAGTGGGGATCCGAGGATTTTTGGGGCTTGGGCTACGAATTCGATCCCCAATGGCTGCTCACCCCGGCGCAGCAGGAGATCCAAAACAAGCTGATCGAGCTCTGCCAATCGACGCTGCGGGACAACGCCATCGAGAGCGATAAGCAGCTCCTGTTCCCGCGCAAGAACTTCGAGGCCCTGGCGGAGCAGGGCCTGCTCGGCCTGCTGGTGCCGAAGGAGCTGGGCGGCCTGGGCGAGAACCACGTGGCGGCCGCCATGGTGGTGGAGACCATCGCGCGCTACGGCTGCCCCTCCACGGCCATGTGCTTCACCATGCATATCGGCGCCGTCGCCGCCGCCCTGCTGCGCCATCACGACAGCGACGTCATCAAGGACATCATGCGCCGCATCGACAAGGACTGCCTGGTCGGCACCCTGTCCTATTCCGACCCCGAGACCGGCTCGCACTTCTGGTACCCGATCTCCTCGCGCGCCGAGCGGGTCGAAGGCGGCTGGAAGGTGATGAAGAAGGCGTCCTGGACGACCTCCGGCGGCTTCGCCGACTGGTACATCGTGCAGACCACGAGCCCGGACTTCGGCGGCGACTATTCGAACCTCTCGTGCTTCCTGATCCAGGGCGACGAGATCCTCTCCGACCCGGCCAACTGGGACGGCCTCGGCCTGCGCGGCAACCAGTCGGGCCCGATCAAGGTGGACGACGTGGTGATTCCCGAGGACCGTCTGGTCGGCCCGATCGGCGACGGCGCCTCGTCGAACGACGAAGCGGTCGATCCCTTCTTCCTGCTGTGCTCCTCGTCGTGCTGGAACGGCATCTCGATGGGGCTGATCGACATCGCCAAGCGCCACACCACCCAGAAGAAGCACGTCGACGTGGGCATGCGGGTGTGCGACTACCCGACCATCCAGGACTACGTGGGCGAGGCGATCATCGACACCAACACGGCCCGCGCCATGGTGTTCCAGATGGCCCAGGCGATGGACAAGGCGACCAACAACTGCGACTGGTCGATCCACGCCGACACCTCGGTCCTGCCGCGCGCCGATCTCTTGCATTGGATGTGGCAGGTGAAGTTCGCGGCCGCCAAGAACGTGGCCAACGTGTCCGACAAGATGCTGCACGCCTGCGGCGGCACCGGCTACAAGCCGGCGATCGGCATCGAGCGCTACCTGCGCGACGGCAAGGCCGGCTGGGTCATGGGCCCGACCAACGAGGTGCTGCGCCAGTTCGTCGGCAAGTCGGCGCTGCTCGGCTTCGAGTCCCTCGACTACTGGAACCAGGCGGTCAACGAGCGGGTGCTCCACAACGAGATCAAGAAGCTCGACGCGGACGCCAAGAAGAAGCTGGCCGAGCAGCTACTGGCCGAATAGCCGGCGCGTTGCCGGCCCAGACGGCGGGCGTGGACCGCGCCGCGCGCGACGACGCTCAGGCGCGCACCCGCTTCTTCTCCGGGTCGTAGAAGGGAAGGGCGACGACCCGCGCCGCCAGGCGCTTTTGATGGCCGTCGAGCTTGCCGATCTCGACCTCGGTGCCGGGCGCCTGGTAGGTTACGTCGAGCCGGCAGAGGGCGATGTTCTTCTGCAGCACCGGCGAGCGGGTGGCGCTGGTGACCACGCCCACCTGGTTGCGCCCGACGTGGACGCAGTCGCCGTGGCCGGCGGGCTCGTTGCCGTCCAGCTCCAGGCCGACCAGGACCTTCTGCGGATTTTCCTTGCGGCGGATCAGGGCGTCGCGGCCCAAGAAATCGTCGTTCTTGGTCTTGAGCGCGACGGTGAAGCCGATGCCGGCCTCGAAGGGATCGGTCTGATCCGAGAACTCGGAGCCGGCGAAGATCAGCCCCGCCTCGATCCGCAGCATGTCGAGCGCCTCCAGGCCGAGCGGCGCGATGCCGTGCGGCGCGCCGGCGCGCCAGACCGCGTCCCACACCGCGACCGCGTCCTTCGGGTGGCACCAGATCTCGTAGCCGAGCTCGCCGGAATAACCGGTGCGCGAGACCACCAGCGGCGCGCCGTCGAAATCGCCCAGGCGGGCGACGGCGAAACGGAACCAGCCCAGCTCCTCCAGGCTCGGCTGGGCCGGCGGCGTCCAGATCACGTCCTTCAGGGCCTCGCGGCTCTTCGGGCCCTGGACCGCGACGTTGTGGAGCTGATCGGTGGAGGTCTTCACCCACACCTTGAGGCCCAGCTTCTCGGCCTGCTCGCGCAGCCACACGCCGCCGTAGTCGTCGCCGCCGATCCAGCGGAAGTTGTCCGGCCCGAGGCGGAACAGGGTGCCGTCGTCGATCATGCCGCCGGTCTCGTAGCACATGGCGGAATAGACCACCTGTCCGACGGCGAGACGCCGGACGTTGCGCGTCAGGGCGTAGTTCATCAGGGTCTCGGCGTCCGGCCCCAGCACCTCGAACTTCCTGAGCGCCGAGAGGTCGATCATCGCCAGCCGCTCGCGGCACGCCCAGTACTCCTCGACGGCGCCGGTGTCGGTGTAGTGGTTGGCCAGCCAGTAGCCGCGGTATTCGGCGAAGTCCCGCGTCAGCTCCGAGGTGCGGGGGTGAAACCCGGTCTCGCGGGTCAATTGGGGCTCGGCGTCTGCTGTCATTCTATAGGCCACCGCTTTGGAGAAGCTGTTGGTCGAAGGATAGACCCGGACGTGGATGTCGGTCGGGTTCCAGCCGTTCGCCGGGTCGATGTCGTCGGGACAGGCGGTCGTCGCGCAGACCAGGTCGCTCGCCGCGCGCATCAGCACGTAGTCGCCGGGCCGCGACCAGGGCTCGTCGAAGAACAGGGCGCTGGTCTCCGGGCAGATGGTCGTGTTGTAGAAGAAGTTGATCGCCGGCCAGCCCAGGCGCGGCGCGATACCGTAGCCCGCCATCGCCCGGTTGATGTTGTCCGAGCAGTTGACGTGGCCGGGATAGCCCATGTCCTCGTAGTACTTGGCGGTGCAGGCGAGGCCGAAGGTGTCGTGCCGGCCCACGGTGTCGCGCACCAGCTCGAGCAGCGGTCGATTGGTCGCGTCCAGGAACTTCGAATGGAGGCCCGGCCCGGGGTAGGCGCCGCCCATGTAATAGCGGGTCGCGGTCGCGTCGATGTCGCGCTCGACGCCGCGGTCCAGGTCGCCGCGGTGGAAGGCGAGGAAGTCCGAGCATTGCCGGCCGGCGACGTCGATCACCTGGATGAACTCGCCGGCCTTGACCTCGTAGCCCGCCGCGGTGGCCCGATCGATGCGGAAGTCGAGGCGCGGCTCCGCGAGCGGGTCGGGCAGGCGCGGAACCAAGCCCTCGCCGACGGCGGCCCGTTCGACGGTCAGCCGCAGCGCCGTCGGCGGGTCCTGGGCGTCGGCCGCCATGTCGCCGCCGGGCGCGGCGAGGATGCAGAAGGCCGCCCGCTGGGCCGTGAACTCGGCCGTCTGGCCGGCCGGACCGTCCGACGAGAACAACGGCCACGCCCGGGCCCGGGCGGCATCGATGCCGCGCCGGGCGAAGCCCGCCCGCAGGCCGGCCGCCAGCTCGCCGCCGCGCGCCAGGATCGCCTGAAGCCCGGCCGCCGGGGAGGGGCGGCTTCCCACCTCGCCCGTGCCGGCGCCGAGCGCCCCCGGATCCGGCCCGCCGTCGGGCGCGAACAGCGCCAATTCGCCGGTCTGGCGGCCTTCCGGGTCCGAGACGCCGACGCGGTCGCCGGGCTCGAGCCAGACGGCGACGGCACCGCCGCCGGGTGCGGCATAGCGCTCGACGCCCGGCCGCGACCACCAGAGCCCCGGCTCGCGCACCCGGGTCGCGCGCGGCCGCGCGACGCCCATCTGACCGGCGCTCATCTGACTGGCGCTCGCTTGCCTGGCACTCGCTTGACTGGCACTCGTTTGACTGCCACGGGCCATGGCGCCCTCCGGCTCGCTCCGGGCCACGGTCCCGTGCCGCGAGCCCGCAGGCTGCGGCGCTCGCCTGGCGACGGGACCGGTCGAAGAAAAAACCTAGGGGAGGTCCGGGGCCGGTTCAAGCGCGCTTCGCCCTCGCCATCCGCGCCGCCAGACCCTAGATTAGAGGACAGCGCGCCGCCAGCCGCCTCGGGAATCCGAAATGTCGTTCGATACCAAGCTGTTCCGCAGCGCCCTCGGCTGCTTTCCCACCGGCGTCACCGTGGTGACCGCGGTCGGGCCGCGCAAGGAGATCATCGGCATCACCGCCAATTCCTTCAGCTCGGTCTCGCTGGATCCGCCGATGGTGCTGTTCAGCCTGAACCGCCGGGCCTACAGCCTGCCGGCGTTCCTGTCGAGCCACCACTTCGCGGTCAACGTGCTGCACCAGGACCAGCATCAGATTTCCAACCAGTTCGCAACGGCCCTGGGCAAGAAGTGGGAGGGCGTCGAGTACATCACCTGGTCGAGCGGCTGCCCGATCCTGAAGGACGCGCTGGCCAGTTTCGAATGCAAGATCCGCCACACTTATCAGGGCGGCGACCATGTCATCCTGGTGGGCGAGGTGCTGAGGATCATCGCGGCGCCGCACGGCGACCCGCTGCTGTTCTTCCGCGGCGAGTACCGCCGCATCCAGCCCAAGGAGCTCGCCGAGGAAGAGCCCTCGTGAGCCGGCCGGCGCGCCCGCCCGGCGCGCGCCGTCAGCCCTGCTGCTCGATGTGCTCGGCGAGCTGGACGGTCGCCCGGCCGTCGCTCGAGAGGCCGTGGTCGCGCTGATAGCGCCGGATCGCCTCGCTGGTCTGCGGGCCCATGACGCCGTCGACCGGGCCGGGGTCGTAGCCGAGCCGGGCCAGGCCGCTTTGCACCCGGGTCACAACGCCGGGTCCGGTGCCCGCCGTCTCCTCTTCGTCCCGCCACACCGGCTTGCCGAGGTCGACGGTGTCCTCGTCGGTGAAATAGCCGGTGGCACCGCCGACCGCCGCGCCGATCAGGGCGCCTTCGACGATCGACATGCCGGTGACCGCGCCGAGCGCGGCGCCGCCCGCCGCGCCGATGCCGGCGCCGCTGACCGTGCGGTCTTCTTCGGTGCTGCCGCAGGCCGTGAGGCCCAGGGCCAGCCCCAGGCAGAGGATTGAGACGCGAAGCATGCTCGCCTCCGAACTCGCTCGAGCGCCGCTCCCCAGGGGGGCGGCCGGAGGCTCAGCCTAATCCGAGTCTCTAAAGAATGGGTTTCCCGCCGCGCCGCCAGGCCCGTGCCAATGTCGCGCCAACGTCCTGCGCTCGCCCGGCGGCGCCAGCGTCAGGGGCGCACCTCGACATAGTTAACGACTTCCTTCACGCCTTCGGTGCCGCGCGCCGCGGCGAGCGCCACGTCGAGCTCCGCCTGGGAGCGCGCCCGGCCGATCAGGTAGACCTTGGCGAAGCTGTCGGCCGCGACGCGATAATTGACGTCGGCCACGTCCTCCTCGCCGATCAGGTTGAGGCCGACCTTGTTGTCGAGGACCAGCACGTCGTCCCAGGTGAGCAGGTCGGCGGCTTCCTGGTCGGCCTCGCTCATGTAGACCACGTGCCAATAGAGCGCCTTCACGCCCTCGACCTCGCCGACCCGCCGGCGAAACTCGTCGTAGACCGCCTGGTCGTCGAACATGCCGGTGATCAGCAGACGCTGTTCGTAGATCTCGGTCGAAGCGTCGATGGTGCCGAGGTCGACCATGATCTCGTTGACGTCGAGCACGATCTTGTTGTCGGCGATGATGTCGTCGGTGCTGCGGGCCTCGACCGCCCGCTCGACCAAGGTCACCGGGCAGCCGGCCAGAACGAAAGCGGCCAGCAGCAAGGCGCCGGCTGGCAACAAACTGGTGAGGCGCATGGCTCTTCACTCTCCGTCTAAGGACTGGCTTTGTCCCCACCCAATGCCTGTCCGGGCCAGTCCGGGCCGGCGCCGCCGGGCGCATCCTAGGCAAATCCCCGAGTGGCGTCCAGCGGGCACCGGCGGCGTAGATCGCCCTCCCGATGGCGAACGAGTTTCGCCCCGAGGCTAGAGCAGTACCCGACCAGATTGAACCACGCTGACGGTGGGATTTTGGCCGGACGTTAGGAGCGAGGACGATGGACATGCCGACGCATATTCGAGGACGAGCGACGCGAGGTCCGGTCAAAATCGCCCGTCCCTTAGGGGTTGGCCTGGGCTGGCGCTCCGCGTCGTTGGGGGGGGCGCCCCCGGGCCCCCCCGCGCGCGGAGCCCCCCCCCCAACGGGGGGATCCCGCCCCCCGCCCACCCCGGGGGGTGAAACGGGGGGGGGTCAGGGCTGGCCGAGGGGGCGGG
>JAWWCG010000193.1:0-6539 GCA_033720555.1 Kiloniellales bacterium
CCCCTATCGCGACCCGCCGGTCAACTACGAGGCCGAGCAGGCGCTCCTGGGCGCCATCCTGTCGAGCAACCTGGCCTTGGAGAAGGTCGCCGACTTCCTGCGCCCCGAGCACTTCGCCGAGGCCGTCCACGGACGCATCTTCGAGGCCTGCCAGCGCCTGATCGACCGCGGTCAGATCGCCGACTGGGTGCAGCTCAAGAACCTCTTCGAGCAGGACGGCGCGCTGCAGGAGGTGCGCGGCGCGGACTACCTGAAGCAGCTTCAGGAAAGCGCCATCTCGATCATCAACGCCGGCGACTACGGGCGCACCATCCACGACCTTTTCCTGCGCCGCCAGTTGATCGGGCTCGGCGAGGACATGGTCAACGACGCCTTCGACCACGACCTCGACAAGCGGGCCGCCGACCAGATCGAGAGCGCCGAGCAGAAGCTCTTCAGCCTGGCCGAGAGCGGCTGGATCGAGGGCGGCTTCCAGAGCTTCTCGCAATCGCTCACCGCGGCGATCGAGATGGCGGAGCTGGCGCGCAAGCGCGACGGCCACGTCTCGGGCGTGACCACCGGCCTGCTCGACCTCGACAACCTGCTGGGCGGCCTGCAGAAGAGCGACCTGGTGGTCCTGGCCGGCCGGCCGTCGATGGGCAAGACCGCGCTCGCCACCAACTTCGGGTTCAGCGCGGCGAACCTCTACCGCCGGTCCGACAACAGCGAGGCCGAGGGCGGCGCCGTGGTCGGCTTCTTCTCCCTGGAGATGTCGCGCGAGCAGCTCGCGACGCGCATCCTGGCCGACCGCAGCAAGGTCCCCTCGGACAAGATCCGCCGCGGCATGATCACCGACCAGCAGTTCGATCAGATCCTGCAGGCGAGCGCCGAGCTGCACAGCGTTCCCTTCTTCGTCGACGACACCCCGGCGCTCTCGGTGAGCCAACTCCGGACCCGCGCCCGGCGCCTCAAGCGGCA
This sequence comes from Kiloniellales bacterium, assembly GCA_033720555.1. Classification (GTDB taxonomy): domain Bacteria; phylum Pseudomonadota; class Alphaproteobacteria; order Kiloniellales; family JAKSDN01; genus CALJXB01. The sequence goes on from JAWWCG010000193.1 coordinate 958, forward strand.
GCACAATCTCGGGCTGATCATCGTCGACTACCTGCAGCTCATGCGCCCCTCCGCCGGCTCCAAGAGCGAGAACCGCGTCCAGGAGGTCTCCGACATCACCCGCGGGCTCAAGGCCATCGCCAAGGAGCTGAACGTGCCGGTGCTCGCGCTCTCCCAGCTCTCGCGCGCCGTCGAGCAGCGCGAGGACAAGCGCCCGCAACTGGCCGACCTGCGCGAATCCGGCTCGATCGAGCAGGACGCCGACGTGGTCATGTTCGTGTTTCGCGAGAGCTATTATCTGGAGCGCGCCGAGCCCATGCAGCGCCCGGAGGAAGGTACCGAGAAGTTCAACGAACGCCACGAAAAGTGGCAGATTCGGCTGGAGGAAACCAAGGGGCTCTCCGAGGTCATCGTCGCCAAGCAGCGCCACGGCCCGATCGGCACCATCCGCCTGGCGTTCGAGGGCGCGGCCACCAAGTTCAGCAACCGCGACAGCCCGGAGTACCTGCCGGACGAAGCGTTCTGAGCCGCGGTCCGGCCGCAGCGGCCGTCCGGGGCCTCCGGCCGGGATTTCGATTCGGCGCCAAACCCCTCATTCAAAAGCAAAAATCCTCCCCGCCGCGGGCGTTGACGCCCTCCGGCGCCTTGGCTAAGGTGCGGGCCGCCGCCCGGTGGATGACGCCGGGATCCCGCCTCGGTTCCGGCCCGGCCGGAGCAGGCGCGGTCTGCCGCTCCGCCCGTCGCCTGGGCCCGCCACCTTGGCCCCGTCGCCTGGGCCCGTCACCGGAACCCGAGGATGAAGACTGAGGTCCCGATCGCAGCCCTCGCCAGCCCTGGCCGCCCGTTCGCGCGCCTGATCGTGCGCCCGTTCGTCCGCCCGTTGGTCCGCCCGTTGGTCCGCCGCGCGCGGACTGGCCGATCGGCGGGCTGAGCCATGCCGATCCTGCAGCCGATCGGCCGCACCTTCCTCGCCTTCCTCGAGACGGTCGGCCGCCTGTCGCTGTTCACCGCGATCTCCACCTCCCACTGCATGCGGCCGCCGTTCTATCCGCGCCTGCTGCTGCGGCAGATGGTCGACATCGGCTATTACTCGCTGCCCGTGGTCGGGCTGACCGCGATCTTCACCGGCATGGTGCTGGCGCTGCAGAGCTATACCGGCTTCGCGCGGTTCTCGGCGGAAAGCGCCATCCCCAACGTGGTGATCGTGTCGATCACCCGCGAGCTCGGCCCGGTCTTGGCCGGCCTGATGGTCGCCGGGCGGGTCGGCGCCTCCATGGCGGCGGAGATCGGCACCATGAGGGTCACCGAGCAGATCGACGCGCTCGACACCCTCGCCACCAACCCCTTCAAGTATCTGGTCGCGCCGCGGCTCCTGGCCGGCATCACCATGCTGCCGCTCCTGGTGCTGACCGCCGACGTCATCGGCGTGTTCGGCGGCTACCTCGTCTCGATCTTCAAGCTCGGCTTCAATCCGAGCCTCTACATCAAGAACACCTGGGAGTTCATGGAGGCGCTCGACGTGATCTCGGGCCTGGTGAAGGCGGCGGTGTTCGGCTTCCTGATCACCCTCATGGGCTGCTATCACGGCTACAACTCGCGCGGCGGCGCGCAGGGCGTCGGCACCGCCACGACCAACGCGGTGGTCTCGGCCTCGGTGCTCATCCTCTCGTCCAACTATCTGATCACGGAGCTGTTCTTCGCCCGATGACCGCCGATGCGCCAAGAGAGGCCCCCCCGCCGGACGCCGGCGAGACCCGCGGCCCGGCGGGCACCGCGCCCGGCGGCGCGAGCCAGACGCCGAAGATCCGCATCCGCGGCCTCCACAAGTCGTTCGGCGCCAAGCACGTGCTGCGCGGCCTCGACCTCGACGTCGGCGTCGGCGAATCGGTGGTGGTGATCGGCGGCTCGGGCAGCGGCAAGTCGGTCACCCTCAAGTGCGTGCTCGGCCTGATCCAGCCCGAGGACGGCTCGATCCAGGTCGACGGCGAGGAGGTGGTCGGCCTGGGCGGCGACAGCCTCGAGCAGGTCCGGCGCAAGTTCGGCATGCTGTTCCAGAACGCGGCCCTGTTCGATTCGCTCTCGGTCTGGGAGAACGTCGCCTTCGGCCTGACCCAGGGCGCCGGCATGGCCCGGCGCGAGGCCCACGAGATCGCCCTCGACAGGCTCGCCGCGGTCGGCCTCGAGGCGGACGTCGCCGACATGTCGCCGGCCGAGCTGTCCGGCGGCATGCGCAAGCGCGTCGGCCTGGCCCGCGCCATCGCGACCTCGCCGGAGATCATGTTCTTCGACGAGCCGACCACCGGTCTCGACCCGATCATGGGCGACGTGATCGACGACCTGATCGTCAAGTGCGTGCACGAGCTCGGCGCCACCGCCCTGTCGATCACCCACGACATGGCGAGCGCCCGCAAGATCGCCCACCGCATCGCCATGCTCTACGACGGCAAGATCATCTGGGTCGGCCCGACGGCCGAGATCGACCATTCGAACAACCCCTATGTCGATCAGTTCATCAACGGGCGCGCCGAAGGCCCGATCACCATGATGGCCAACGCCTAGCTCAGTCCGCGGCCATGATCGACTCGCGACCCGGCGCCGGAAGGGCCCTCTGGTAGTGGCCAAGCGAAGCTCGCAATTCGTCTGCCAGTCGTGCGGCGCGGTGTCGCCCAAGTGGAGCGGGCGCTGCGAATCCTGCGGCGCGTGGAACTCGGTCATCGAGGAGCCGCTGGCGAGCGGCGCGCCGGGCGGCCTCGGCCCCAGTGGACGGGGGGGACGCGGCGGGCGCGGCGGCGCCAGGACGCTCGACTTCCACCCGCTCGACGGTCCGGCCGAGATCCTGTCGCGGCGGGTCACCGGCATCGCCGAGCTCGACCGCGTGTGCGGCGGCGGCCTGGTCGCCGGCTCGGCGGTTCTGATCGGCGGCGATCCCGGCATCGGCAAGTCGACGCTGCTGCTGCAGGCGGCGGCCGGCCTGGCCGGCGGCGGCGCCCCGGACGGCGGCTGCGCCTACATCTCGGGCGAGGAATCGGTCGATCAGGTGCGCCTGCGCGCGCGCCGCCTCGGGTTGTCCGGCGCCCCCGTGCGCCTCGCCTCGGCGACCTCGGTGCGCGACATCGCCGCCAGCCTGGAGGGCGAGGCGGCGGCCGGCGTGGTGATCGCCGATTCGATCCAGACCCTCTACGTCGACAGCCTGGACTCGGCGCCCGGCACGGTCGCCCAGGTGCGCGCCAGCGCCCAGGAGCTGATCCGCCTCGCCAAGACCCGCGGCTTCACGCTGTTCCTGGTCGGCCACGTCACCAAGGAAGGGGTGCTCGCCGGCCCCCGGGTGCTCGAGCACATGGTCGACACCGTGCTCTACTTCGAGGGCGAGCGCGGCCATCAGTTCCGGATCCTGCGGGCGGTCAAGAACCGCTTCGGGCCGACCGACGAGATCGGCGTGTTCGAGATGACCGACGCCGGCCTGGTCGAGGTGGCCAACCCCTCCGCCCTGTTCCTCGCCGAGCGGCGCGGCGCCGCCTCGGGGGTCGCCGTGTTCGCCGGCATCGAGGGTACCCGGCCGCTGCTGGTCGAGATTCAGGCGCTGGTCTCCGCCTCGCCGCTGGCGACGCCGAGGCGCGCCGTGGTCGGCTGGGACTCCGCCCGCCTGGCCATGGTGCTGGCGGTCCTGGAGGCGCGCTGCGGCCTGGTGCTCGCCGGCAAGGACATCTACCTGAACGTGGCCGGCGGCCTGAAGGTGAGCGAGCCGGCCGCCGATCTGGCGGTCGCCGGCGCGCTGGTCTCCGCCGCCAGCGGGCGGGCGGTCCCCGAGGACACGGTGATCTTCGGCGAGATCGGCTTGAGCGGCGAGGTGCGCGGCGTCGGCCAGACCGACACCCGCCTCAAGGAGGCCGCCAAGCTCGGCTTCGCCCGCGCCGTGATCCCCGCCCGGCGGAGCGGCAAGGCCGCCTCAGGCGCCGCCCCGGCCGGCCTCAAGGTCGATCAGGTCGATCACCTCCGGGAGCTGATCGACCGCCTGGGCGGCGCGTAGGGCCGTCGGCGATGGACGGCTTTCCCGTCAACTCCGTCGACTTGATCGTGATCGCGGTCGTGCTGGTCTCGGGCGTCTTCGCCTTCGTGCGCGGCCTGGTGCACGAGCTGCTGGCGCTCGGCGCCTGGATCGGCGCCGGCATCGCCACCTATTACGGGATCGACCGCGTCATTCCGGTGGCCCGCCGCCTGACCGACGTCCAGCCGCTCGCCGACATCGGCGCGGGGGCCGCCTTGTTCCTTGCCGTGCTGATCGTCCTCAGCGTCGCGACTCGGATCCTGGTGCGCCAGATCCGCAACAGCAGCTTCGGCGCCCTCGACCGCTCGCTCGGCCTGCTGTTCGGCCTGGCGCGCGGCGCGCTGATCGTCGCCATCGCCTGGCTGACGACCGCCTGGGCCTATCAGGAGGAGCCCTTGCCGGAGTGGATCGCCGAGGCGCGCACCCTGCCGCTGGCGCAGGCCGGCGCCAGGGCGCTCTACGACGCCCTACCCGAGGCGCTGCGCCCCGAGGAGCTGCCGCCGGCGCTGGAATCGACCCAGGGGCTGAAGGATCTCAGCTTCGAAGAATTGCGGGCGCCGGCGGCAAAATCGGCTGTGCAAGACGAACAATCGGGGTATAACACCGACACCCGAAAGGGCATGGACAATTTGTTTCAGCAGAATCAGTGATCGCACCGGCTTTTCACAGGCCCGACCGCATGGCTCCCGGGAATCGAGGAGCGCCATGACGACGCCGTTCGACGACGACAAGCTGCACGAGGAATGCGGCGTTTTCGGCATCTACGGGGACGACGACGCCGCCGCGCGCACGGCGCTCGGCCTGCACGCCCTGCAGCACCGCGGCCAGGAGGCGGCCGGGCTGGTCACCTTCGACGGCGAGCAGTTCCACGCCCACCGCGACCAGGGCCACGTCGGCGACATCTTCTCCAGCGAGGAGGTGATCAGCCGCCTGCCGGGCCATGCCGCGATCGGGCACGTGCGCTATTCGACCACCGGCGACACGGTCATGCGCAACGTCCAGCCGCTGTTCGCGGAACTGAGCTTCGGCGGCTTCGCGCTGGCCCATAACGGCAATCTGACCAACGCCTACGGGCTGCGGCGCGCGCTGGTCCAGCGCGGCTCGCTGTTCCAGTCGACCACCGACACCGAGGTCATCATCCACCTCATGGCCACCTCCGAGGCGGGCGGCCTGCTCGATCGCATGATCGACGCGTTGCTGCGGATCGAGGGCGCCTATTCCCTGGTGGCGCTCACCGATTCCTGCGTCATCGGCGTGCGCGACCCCTTGGGCGTGCGCCCGCTGGTGCTCGGCCGCCTGGACGGCAGCCATATCGCCGCCTCCGACACCAGCGCGCTCGATATCATCTGCGCCGAGTTCGTTCGCGACTTCGAGGCGGGCGAGTTGGTGGTTCTGGACGCCTCGGGCGTGCATTCCCTGCGCCCCTTCCCGGCGACTCGGCGGCGGGTCTGCATCATCGAGTACATCTACTTCGCGCGGCCCGATTCCCTGGTCGCGGGCGAGAGCGTCTCTCAGGCGCGCAAGCGCATCGGCGCCGAGCTGGCGCGCGAGAACCCGC
>JAWWCG010000194.1:0-6513 GCA_033720555.1 Kiloniellales bacterium
CCGCCAGCGCGCATCGCGCGCGAGGCGCGGCCCTTTCCGCCCGGCATCCGCCGTCGGACCCTCCGATGGCGCGATCGATGAGGAGGTTTGGCTGTGCTTCAATGCAGGCTATGATAGCCGACCGGGCGCCTCTCGCGGGCTTCCGTGAATCGACGGGCGGCGGCGATCACCCAAGCGCCGCCAGGGGAGGCTTCGGGGCTCCGGCACGGCATGAGGGTTTTCCGTTTCGCACTGTGGCTGGCGCTCGCCGTCACGCTCGCTCCGGGCGACGCGGCCGCGAAGGGCACCGGCCTGATCTTCGTCAGCAACGAGAAAAGCAGCACGATCACGGTGCTCGACGCGAACAACGAGGTCGTCAAGACCATCGAGACCTGCGCCCGCCCGCGCGGCATGCACTTCAGCCAGGACCGCACGGAGTTCTACGTCGGCTGCGCCGACGATTCCATCATCGCCATCTACGACGTGGCGACCCAGGAGCTGTCGCGGCGGATCCGCCAGGTCGAGGAGCCGGAGACCTTCGATCTCCACCCCAACGGGCGCCACCTCTACATCTCCAACGAGGAGGACGCGACCGCGACCGTCTTCGACGTCGAGACCGGCGAGTTCATCGCCGAGTTCGAGACCGGCGAGGAGCCGGAGGGCGTTCTGTCGACCGCCGACGGCCGGCTCGTCTTCGTCGCCTCGGAGGCCGCCAACCTGGTCCACGTGATCGACACCGAGGCGCAGGAGGTCGTCAAGGACATCCTGGTCGACACCCGCCCGCGCCGCTTCGCCCTGACGCCGGACGAGAAGGAGCTCTGGGTCTCGGCCGAACTCGCGGGGATCGTCGACATCATCGACGTCGCGAGCCTGGAGATCGTCGACGACATCGCCTTCCTGCCGACCGGCTTCCGCAAGGAGCAGGTGACCCCGGTCGACGTGCTCATCACCAAGGACGGGACCCGCGCCTACGTCGCCCTGGGTCGCGCCAATCACGTGGCGGTGGTCGACGTGGCGAGCCGCGAGGTGCTGGACTACGTGCTGGTCGGCAAGCGCGCCTGGGGCCTGGCGCTCACCGACGACGAGTCGCGTCTCTACGTCGCCAACGGCCTCTCCGACGACATCTCCATCATCGACACCAAAAGCCTCAAGGTGCTCGCCTCGATCCCCGTCGGCCAGGTTCCCTACGGCATCCTGATCGATGACCGCTAGGGTCCTCGCCGTCGCCTGGCTGCTCGCCCTCTTCGCACCGCCGGCCTTGGCGGCGAAGGAGGTCGTCGCCTTCGCCTATCTCGCGCGCGCCGACGACCCGGCCTACGCGCCGCACCGCGCCTATACCGGACTGGTCCTGCGCGACCGCTTCCGGCCCCTCGACGGCGCCATGGTGGCGCTGCGGGAAAGCCGGGTGCTGGGCCGCGCCCTCGGCGTCGGGTTCGCGCTCGAGGAACGCACGCTCGGCGAGGGGGAGGACGCGGTGGCCGCGATCGAAGAGCTGACCGCGGCGGGCACCCGGGTGGTGCTGCTCGACCTGCCGCTCGAGGAGGTGAAGCGGGCCGCCGCGGCGCTCGCCGGCGAGAACGTCCTGCTGTTCAACATCCGCCACGGCGCCGACGAGCTGCGCGGCGAGGCGTGCTCGCCGGCCCTGTTCCACACCATCGCCAGCGACGCCATGCTGACCGACGGCCTGGCGCAGTATCTCGCCAAGATGAACTGGCGCAAGGTGCTGGTTCTGGAAGGCGAGGGCGAGGCCGACCGGACGCTCAGCGCCGCCTTCCAACGGGCGGCCCGCAAGTTCGGCCTGCGGATCGTCGAGGTCCGCCCCTTCGTGCTCAGCAACGATCCGCGGCTGCGCGACCAGACCAACATTCCGCTGCTGACCGGCGACGTCGACTACGACGTCGTCTTCCTGGCCGACACGCTGGGCGAGTTCGGCCGCTACGTGCCCTACCAGACCTACGCGCCCCGGCCGGTGGTCGGCAGCGAAGGCCTGGTGGCCGGCGCCTGGCACTGGACCTGGGAGCGCCACGGCGCGCCGCAGCTCAACCAGCGCTTCGACCGCATCGCCGAGCGCCGCATGCAGGACCCGGACTACGCCGCCTGGGCGGCCGTCAAGGCCGTGGTCGAGGCCATGGCGCGCACCCAATCCCGGGACGTCGCCGTCCTGCGCGGCTACCTCAGGAGCGACGCCATGACCCTCGACACCTACAAGGGCGCGCCCGGCAGCTTCCGCCCGTGGGACAACCAGCTCCGCCAGGCGGTGCTGCTCCACACCCACAACGCGGTGATCGCCCGCGCCCCGCTCGAGGGCTTTCTGCACCAGAGCAACGCCCTGGACACCCTGGGCCCCGACCGGCCGGAAACCGCGTGCCGGCTCGAAGCGTCCCAATAGGCGGGACTCGGCGCGCCGGCGACGAGGCCGCGGCTCTTGTCGGATACTGCGCTACTTGACGGAAAAGGTGCCCAGCATGCCGTCGGCGCGCATGCCTTCGACGTAGAACTCATAGGTGCCCGGGCGGATCGGCACGAAATAGATGTCGATCTCGCCCGCGTCGTCGAACTCGACCGCGTAGAGGCCGCCCAGGGGCTTCACCTCCTTGTCCTCGATCGAGACCTGCTCGACCCAGGAATTGCGCATCAGTTCGGGCGCCAGGAGCTTGTACTCGCCGCGGCCGTCGCTCTCGATGCGCCAGCGGTAGAACGTGCCGGTCTCGATCTCGTAGCTGGTGACCGAAAAGCCCTCGGCGCCGTCGATCTTGAGCTCGGGCAGCCGCTCGGCGCGCGCCGCGAGATTGCCCTCGGCCGCGGCCATGGCCGGCAAAGCCGACAGCGCCAGGACGATCAACCATCGTTTCATGGGCCCCACGCCTCCTCCTGCGCGCTCCGGCCACCGGCCGGAACGCCGATCAGCCGCCCGCCATGCGCGGCAGGATGTAGACCTCGCTGTCGGGCGGCACCGGCTCGAACCAGGCGTCGCGGTAGATCCGCCCGTCGATCGCCACGGCGACGCCCTGCTCGAGCCGCGGTTTGAGCTCGGGGCACGCCTCGGCGAGCCGGCTCAGGAGCCCCTTGATGTCCTCGGCCTCGAGGTCGAACGCGGATTGGCCACCCGCCGCGTCCTTGAGCGCGCCGCCCAGCATGACGCGGACCATGGCTCACCCCGCGCCGTCGCCCGCCGCCTTTTCGAGCGCCTTTTCGAGCGCCGCGAGGACCCGCGGCGGCGACATCGGCAGGCGCGTCATGCGCACGCCCGTGGCGGCCTTGAGCGCGTTGGCGACGGCGGCCAGGGGCGGCACGATCGACGTCTCGCCGACCCCGCGCACGCCATAGGGGTGGCCGGGATTCGGCACCTCGACGATCACGGTGTCGATCATCGGCACGTCCGAGGCGACCGGGATCCGGTAGTCGAGGAACCCCGGGTTCTGCAGGCGCCCGTCGTCGCCGTAGATGTACTCCTCGTTGAGCGCCCAGCCGATGCCCTGGACGGCGCCGCCCTGGAACTGCCCCTCGACATAGCTCGGGTGGATCGCCTTGCCGGCGTCCTGGATCACGGTGTAGCGCACGACCGTCACCCGGCCGGTCTCCCGGTCGACCTCGACGTCGGCGATGTGTGTGCCGAAGCTCACCCCGGCGCCCTCGGCGTTGATCTCCGCGTGGCCGGCGATCGGCCCGCCGGTGTTGGCCGCGACCTTGGCCAGGTCGGCCAGGGAGAGCGGCTCGAAGTCGCCGGCGTTGGGCCCGGCGGGCCGCGCGGCGCCGGCCTCCCAGACCACGGCCTCGGGCGCGATGCCCCAGATCTTCGCCGCCCGCCCGCAGAGGTCCCGGATGGCGTCGCGCGCCGCCTCGATCGTCGCCAGGCCGACCGAGAAGGCGACCCGGCTGCCGCCGGTCATGTCGTTGTAGCCGAGCGAGCTGGTGTCGGCGACGACGACGCGCACCTTGTCGTAGTCGATCCCCAGCTCCTCGGCCGCGATCTGGCACTGGGCGGCGCGGGTGCCGCCGATGTCGGGCGTGCCGATCGACAGCACCACGGTGCCGTCCTTGGTGACGTTGAGCGCGACGCTGGTCTCGCCGCCGAAATTGAACCAGAAGCCGCTGGCGACGCCGCGCCCCTGGTTCGCCCCGAGCGGCGCCCGGTAGTGGTCGTGCGCTTTGGCGGCCTCCAGCGTCGCGACCAGGCCGTTCGGCCCGAGGGTGGGCCCGTAGGCCGACCTCGTGCCCTCGCGCGCGGCGTTCTCGAGGCGCAGATCGATCGGATCCATGGCGATCGCCGCGGCCAGCTCGTCGACCACGCTTTCCACCGCGAAGGCCGACATGGGCGCGCCGGGCGCCCGGTAGGCGGCGGCCTTGGGGCGATTGGTCACCACGTCGTAGCCGACCACCCGGACATGGGCCAGGTCGTAGCAGGCGAAGGCCGACATGGCGCCCCATTCGACCGGCGAGCCCGGGAACGCGCCGCCCTGGTATTTCAGCTCCGCCTCGCCGGCGGTGATCCGGCCGTCCTTGCGCACACCCATCTTGACCCGCAGGGCGGTGCTCGAGGTCGGGCCGGTCGCCCGGAACACCTCGTCGCGGCTCATGACCAGCCGGACCGGGCGGCCGGCCTTGCGCGACAGGGCGAGCGCGACCGGCTCGACGAAGACCGTCGTCTTGCCGCCGAAGCCGCCGCCGATCTCCGACGCGGTCACCCGCAGCCTGGAAATATCCATGCCGAGCAGCCGGGCGCAGGCGTTGCGCACGAAGAAGTGGCCTTGGGTCGAGCACCACAGCTCCGCCTGGCCGTCCTCGGCGAAACTGGCGAGGCAGGCCTGGGGCTCGATGTAGCCCTGGTGCACGGCCTCGGTCCGGAAGTCGCGCTCGATCACGACGTCGGCCTCGGCGAAGCCCGCCGCCACGTCGCCGAGGGCGATCTCCAGGCGGCGCGCGACGTTGGAGGGCGTCTGCGGCCTGGGCTCGATGCCCTTGGTGAAGAGGTCCTCGTGCAGGACCGGCGCGTCCGGGCGCATCGCGTCCTCGACGTCGGTGACGTGGGGCAGCGGCTCGTAGTCGACCTCGATCAGCGCGAGGGCCTTCTTGGCGAGGACCGCGCTGGTCGCGGCCACGGCGGCCACGGCGTGGCCCTCGTAGAGCGCCTTGCCGCGCGCCATGACGTTGCGGCAGATGTCGTGCAGGCTTTCGTCGCCCTCGGCGAACAGGATCTCGCCCGATTCGATGTCGGGGAAGTCCGCCGCGGTGACGACCGCCTTCACGCCCGCCAGGGCCTCGGCCTTGGTCGTGTCGATGGCGCGGATCCGCGCGTGCGGATGCGGGCTGCGCAGCACCCGGCCGATCAACATGCCCGGCAGCTTGAAGTCCGCGCCGAACTTGGCGCGCCCGGTCACCTTGTCGACCCCGTCCGGGCGCACCGGGCGGCGGCCGACCCGCCGGAAGCGGGTCTCGTCGCGAGGCGTCTTGGCGTCGAGCGGCATGCTCAGGCCTCCCTCATCTCGGCGGCGGCGTCGAGGACCGCGCGCACGATCTTGTCGTAGCCGGTGCAGCGGCACAGGTTGCCGGCGAGCCAGTAGCGAACCTCGCTCTCGCTGGGGTCCGGGTCGCGCTCCAGCAGCGCCTTGGCGGCGACCAGGAAACCGGGCGTGCAGACGCCGCACTGCAAGGCGGCCTGCTCCAGGAAATGGCGCTGCAGGGGATGCAGGCCCTTGCCGTCGGCCATGGCCTCGATGGTCTCGACCTCGCGGCCCTCGGCCTCGGCGCCCAGCACCAGGCAGCTACAGACCAGGCGGCCGTCGAGGACCACGCTGCAGGCGCCGCAGTCGCCGGAGCCGCAGCCCTCCTTGCTGCCGGTCAGCCCCAGGCGGTCGCGCAGCACGTCGAGCAGCGTCTCTTCCGGCTCGCAGAGAAACTCCACGGCGTCGCCGTTGACCGTGGCGGAGACCTGGCGCGTCGACATCAGCGGCGCCTCGCGCGTTCGAGGGCGATCTCGGCGGCGCGGCGGGCGATCACCCCGGCCACCTTGGTCCGGTAGGCCTTGGTGCCGCGCTTGTCGTCGATCGGCCGGCAGGCGGCCGAGGCGGCCGCGGCGAGGCGCGTCAGGGCGTCGTCGTCGAGCGTCGTGCCGATCAGCGCCGCCGCGGCCTCCGGCACCAGCAGCGGGGTCGCCGCGACGGCGCCCAGCGCGACCCGCGCGTCGCGGCAGAGCCCAGCGTCGTCCAGCGTCAGGCTGACGCCGGCGCCGACCACGGCGATATCCATCTCGGTGCGGGGGATGAACCTGAGGTAGGCGTCGCCCGAGCGCGGCGGGCGCGCCGGCAGCTTGATGGCGACGACGATCTCGTCCCTCGCCAAGGCGGTCTTGCCCGGGGCGGTGACGATCTCCTCGACCGGCACCTCGCGCCGCCCGCTCGGGCCTGCCACCGCGACCGTCGCCGCCGCCGCGATCATCGCCGGCACGCTGTCGGCGGCCGGCGAGGCATTGCAGAGGTTGCCGCCCAGCGACGCGCGCCCCTGGATCTGGGTCGAGCCGATCAGCTCCGCCGCCTC
>JAWWCG010000195.1:0-6497 GCA_033720555.1 Kiloniellales bacterium
CGAGGCCAGGAAGGCGCGGCGGCTCAGCCCCGCGCGGGGCCGGCGCCCTGATCGTTTCGCCCGCAACCTCGTGTCTCCCATATCTCCGAGACTCTAACGCCGCGGCACCGCCCGCATCCACCGGCCTCACGGGCATTTTATCGCGGCTTCGCCCAGCCCTTTTCGCCGACCCCGCTCATCCCTACAATGAAAGGGACTGCTCATGTCCAGCCTGTCCGAGACCCTGCCAGAAATCCCGATCGTCGAGCTCGGCGACCGGCCGCCGGTCGCCCTCATGGCCGACCATTCGCCGCGCGCGGCCGCGCTTCTCGGCGCGGCCCGGCGCGATTATTCGCGCCCGGTGCTGGTCGCCGGCGACGCCGCCTGCCGGCGCTGGCTCGCGCGGGCGGACAATCCCTACCGCAGCGAGATCGCCGCGGTGGCGGACGCCCTGCCGGGGCCGGGCGGCTGGCTGCTCAACCTCAGCCACGAATGGGCCTGCACCTCCGGCGTCGCGGTCGCCCCCCGGCGGGGCGAAACCGCCGAGAACCGCCTGCTGCGCGCCCTCGACTGGCCGATGCCGGGGCTCGGCGAGAACCTCCTGGCGGTGCGCCGCCGGGGCCGCGCAGGGCCGTGGGTCGACCTGACCTGGCCGGGCTTCGTCGGCACCATCCAGGGCCTCGCCCCCGGGCGCTTCGCCGCCGCCTTCAACCAGGCGCCGCTCGGTCGGCGGACCCGCCTGTTCGCCGCCGATTGGGCCTGGCAGCGCGGGCGTTTCTGGCGCAGCCGCCACCTGCCGCCGGCCCATCTGCTGCGCCGGGTCTTCGACCAGGCGCGGGACTTCGCCGAGGCCAAGGCGCTGCTCTCGGAGACGCCCCTCGCCCTGCCGGTCATCTTCGCCTTGGTCGGCCCGGGCGCCGGCGAAGCCTGCGTCATCGAGCGCCTGGAGGGGCGGGCCTTCGTGCGGCAGGCCTCCTGGGACTCGCCGGTGGCGGCGGCCAACCACTGGCAGGCGGTGGGCCGGCCCGGCTACGCCCGCGGCGTGGAGAGCGAAAAGCGCAGCCGCCGTTTGGCCGAGAGCCTGGCGCGGGCGGAGAGCGGGCTCGACTGGCTCGCCGCGCCGGTGCTCAATCCGCTCACCCGCCTCGCCATGCAGGCCCGACCGGCGAGCGGTCGGCTCTGGGCGCAGGGCTACGAGGCCTATGGGCGAGCCACCGCGGTGCTGGCGATGACGGAGCGGCCGCCCGCCGAACCCCGGGCCGCGGCGGCGCTCGCGCCCTGACGGCGTCACTGCGACGCCACGGGTATGCCACGGCCCCATTGACAGCAAGGGCCCTGGCGCTATAGTGCGCCCGCCGGCCGCCGGGGCAGCGCCCGCGGCCGCTTTCCTGTTGCGTCAGACCACGGGCACGGGCCATGTACGCAGTCATCAAGACCGGCGGCAAGCAGTACAAAGTCGCCGAGAACCAGATCGTCGTCGTCGAGAAGCTCGCCGGCGAAGCCGGCGACCGGGTCGCCTTCGACCAGGTGCTGCTGGTCGGCGACGACGCCAAGACCACGCTCGGCGCGCCCTACGTGGCCGGCGCCAGCGTCGCGGCGGAGGTGGTCGAGCAAGGGCGCGGCGACAAGATCGTCGTGTTCAAGAAGAAGCGCCGCAAGAACCACCGCCGGCGCAACGGCCACCGCCAGCACGAAACCGTGGTGCGGATCACCGAGATCCTGACCGACGGCAAGGCGCCCAGCAAAGCGGCTAAACCCAAGGCCGAAGCCAAAGGCGCGGCCAAGCCGGCCAAGGCGTCCAAGCCAGAGACCGAGGCGCCGGCGGACACGGCGGCCGAGACGGTCGAACCCGCCGCCAAGTCGGCCCAAACAAAATCGGGGGCGAAAACGGCGGCGAAATCGGGGGCGAAGTCGGCGGCAAAGTCTGGGGCGAAAGCGGACGCCAAGACGGCGGCCCCCAAGGACAAGCCCGCCGCCAAGGCGAGCGAGGAGTAAGGTCCCATGGCACACAAGAAAGCAGGCGGCTCGTCGCGCAACGGCCGCGATTCGGCCGGCCGGCGGCTCGGCGTGAAGCGCTTCGGCGGCGAGAGCGTGATTCCGGGCAACATCATCGTGCGCCAGCGCGGCACCAAGTTTCATCCCGGCCAAAACGTCGGCATCGGCAAGGACCACACGCTGTTCGCCCTTGAGGAGGGCCGCGTCGCCTTCAAGACCCGCGCCGGCAAGCGAACCTTCGTCTCGGTGGAGCCGTCGGACTAGGCGGGCCCCACCGCCGTCGCAAAAGCCCCGGGGGAACGGCATCGCCGTTCCCCCATTTTCGTTTCGGGCATTTTCGTTTCAGCCGTTTTCGTTTCGGGCGCTTGCGTTGCGGGCATAATCGTCGCGGCGCCCCGCCCACCGGATCGTCAGCCATGAAGTTCCTCGACGAAGCCAAGATCTACGTCAAAAGCGGCGACGGCGGGGCCGGCTGCATGAGCTTCCGGCGCGAGAAATACATCGAGTTCGGCGGCCCCAACGGCGGCGACGGCGGGCGCGGCGGGGACGTCGTGGCCGAGGCGGTCGAGGGGCTCAATACCCTGATCGACTTCCGCTACCGCCAGCATTTCAAGGCCAAGCGCGGCGACCACGGGCGCGGCCGCGACAAGACCGGCGCGGCCGGGGCCACACTGACGATCCCGGTGCCGGTCGGCACCCAGATCCTGGACGCCGACAAGCGCCTGGTCCTCGCCGACCTCACCCGCGTCGGCCAGAAGGCGGTGCTCGCCAAGGGCGGCGACGGCGGCTTCGGCAACGCCCACTACAAGTCCTCGACCAACCGGGCGCCGCGGCGCGCCGACCCCGGCTGGCCGGGCGAGGAGCGCTGGGTCTGGCTGCGGCTGAAGCTGATCGCCGACGCCGGCCTGGTGGGGCTGCCCAATGCCGGCAAATCGACCTTCCTGGCCGCGGTCTCGCGCGCCCGCCCCAAGGTGGCGGACTATCCCTTCACCACCCTTCATCCCGCCCTCGGCGTGGTCACGGCCGACGACGAGAGCTTCGTCCTGGCCGACATTCCGGGGCTGATCGAAGGCGCGCACGCCGGCGCCGGCCTGGGCGACCGCTTCCTCGGCCATGTCGAGCGCTGCGCGGTCTTGCTGCATCTGGTGGACGGCACCGGCGAGGCGCCGGGCGAGGCCTATCGCACGGTGCGCCGCGAGCTGGCGGCCTACGGCCACGGCCTGGCCGACAAGGTCGAGCTGGTCGCCCTCAACAAGGTCGACGCGCTCGCCCCGGACGAGATCGAGGACAAGCGCGCGGCGCTGGCGGCGGCGGCCGGCCAGGAGGTCTTCGCCCTGTCCGGCGCGAGCGGCCGCGGCGTGAGCGCGGTTCTCCGCCGCCTCGCGGCCGAGGTCGCGGCGCGGCGCACCGCCGGCGCCGACGCCGGCGCCATCGCCGAGCACTGCGAGCCATGAGCGCGCCGGCGCCCAAGCTGGCGGCGGCCCGCCGCCTGGTGGTCAAGATCGGCTCGGCCCTGCTGGTCGACGAGTCGAGCCGCGGCGTCCGCCGGTCGTGGCTCGAGGCGCTGAGCGACGATCTGGCCCGGCTCAGGGCCGGCGGCACGGAGATCGTCGTCGTCTCCTCAGGCGCCATCGCCCTCGGTCGCCACCAGCTCGGCCTGCACCGGCGCAGCATGCGCCTGGAGGAAAGCCAGGCGGCGGCGGCCACCGGCCAGATCCAGCTCGCCCACGCCTACCAGGAGACCCTCGCCCGCCACGAGATCACCGTCGCCCAGGTGCTCCTCACCCTCGAGGACACCGAGGAGCGGCGGCGCCACCTGAACGCGCGCAGCACGCTCGGCACCCTGTTGCGCATGGGCGTCGTGCCGGTCATCAACGAGAACGACACCGTGGCGACCTCGACCATCCGGGTCGGCGACAACGACCGCCTGGCCGCGCGGGTGGCGGCCATGATGAACGCCGACACCCTGGTCCTGCTGTCCGACATCGACGGCCTCTACACCAGCGACCCGCGGCGCGCCCCCGAGGCCGCGTTCGTGCCGCTGGTGGCGGCGATCACGCCCGAGATTCTCGCCATGGCCGGCCAGGCGCCGCCGGGCTATTCCTCCGGCGGCATGGTCACCAAGCTGGAGGCCGCGCGCATCGCCGTCTCCGGCGGCTGCAACATGGTGATCGCCGACGGCCGCCGGGAGCATCCCCTGACGGCGGTGATCGACGGCGCGCGCTGCACCTGGTTCCTGGCCGAGATCGAGCCGCTCACGGCGCGCAAGCGCTGGATCGCCGGCACCCTGAAGCCGATGGGCGCGCTCAGCGTCGACGCCGGGGCGCTGGCCGCGCTCGAGCGGGGCAAGAGCTTGCTGCCGGCCGGGGTCACCGGGATCGAGGGCAGCTTCGAGCGCGGCGACGCGGTCCTGGTGCGCGACCCGGAGGGCCGCGAGGTGGCGCGCGGCCTGATCGCCTATTCCTCGGCCGACGCCGGGCGCATCCTCGGCCACAAGAGCCGTGAAATCGAGGCGGTTCTCGGATACCGTGGGCGCGAGGAGCTTATCCACAGGGACGACTTGGTGCTGAGCCGAGGGAGGAGCACATGACCGGGGCAGGGACGACCGGCGCGACGGTCCTGAGGCGCGACCGGGCGGCGGATCTCGCTGAGGACATGGCGGCGCTGGGGGCGGCGGCGCGCGCCGCGGCCGAAACGCTCGCCGTCGCCGGCAGCGATGCCAAGGCGCGCGCGCTGCGCGCGGCCGCCGCGGCGATCCGGGCCGATCAGGACGCGATCCTCGCCGCCAACCGGAGCGACATGGCGGCCGCCCGGGCGAAAGGCCTGACCGCCGCCCTGCTCGACCGTTTGGAGCTCAACCCGGCGCGGGTCGAGGCCATGGCCGTGGGCCTCGAGCAGATCGCCGACTTTCCCGACCTGATCGGCCGGGTGCTGGCGGAATGGGAGCGGCCGAACGGCCTCGCCATCGCCAAGATCGCGGTGCCGCTCGGGGTCATCGGGATCATCTACGAAAGCCGCCCCAACGTGACCGCCGACGCCGGCGGCCTGTGCCTCAAGTCGGGCAACGCGGCGATCCTGCGCGGCGGCTCCGAGAGCTTCGCCTCCTCCGGCGCCATTCTCGACTGCCTGCAGCAAGGCCTCCGCGAGGCCGGGCTGCCGGAGGGCGCGATCCAGCGCGTTCCGACCAGCGACCGCGCCGCGGTCGGCCTGCTGCTCACCATGAGCGACAGCGTCGACGTGATCATTCCGCGCGGCGGCAAGGGCCTGATCGAGCGGATCTACGCGGAAAGCAAGATCCCGGTCCTGGCGCACCTGGAAGGCCTCTGCCACAGCTACGTGGACCGGGCGGCCGACCCCGCGATGGCCCGCAAGGTGGTGGTGAACGCCAAGATGCGCCGCACCGGCATCTGCGGCGCGACCGAGACCCTGCTGGTCGACCGCCCCGCGGTCGAGAGCCACCTGCCGGGCATCCTCGAGGAGCTCGCGGCGGCCGGCTGCGAGCTGCGCGGCGACGAAACGGTCCAGGCCCTCGACCGGCGGGTCCTGGCCGCCACGCCGGAGGACTGGGACACCGAATATCTGGCGCCGATCCTGTCGATCAAGGTGGTCGACGGCGTCGACGAGGCGGTCGCCCACATCAACCGCCACGGCTCGCACCATACCGAGGCGATCATCACCGACGACTCGGCCTCGGCCGAGCGCTTCCTCGAGCGGGTCGACGCCGGCATCGTCATGGTGAACGCCTCGACCCAGTTCGCCGACGGCGGCGAGTTCGGCATGGGCGCCGAAATCGGCATCTCGACCGGCAAGCTGCACGCCCGCGGCCCGGTCGGGGCCGAGCAACTCACCAGCTACAAGTACGTGGTGCGCGGCCAGGGACAGGCGCGGGCCTAGAGCAGCCGGATAGCACCGAGGCCGTCAGTCTCGGTGGAGCTGACGGCCTCGGCCACTTTCGTCCAGCTTAGGCCCCGGCAAGGCTCCGGCCCGCCGGGGGCGCCCGTTACGGCGTGCAGTTCGGCCCGTCGTTGATGCAGGACGTCGCGTTGTCCATCGCGTCGGAAATCGCCGTCCCCAAGGTGCCGGCGGCAACCGCCAGGCCGGCGGCGATAATCGCCAGCAGCAAGGCGTACTCGGCCGCGGCGGCGCCACGCTCGTCGCGCGAGAAGGCTTCGAAAAACTTGAGAAATCCGCTCATATCAAACTCTTCCAAAAAAAGCTCAGCCATTGGTCGACGTTAATTTCCGGCGGCATCGACAGCCGCCGGATCACCCAGAAACAACTATACTATAAGTTATATCAAAAGCAAAACAATGTATTACTTATTAACTATAAATAATTCGCGGCGCGCCGATGACCTGCCCAACGCGCGGCAGGTCTCGATGGCCCCGGCGGCTCGGGGATGCCATGATCGCGGCGCGCAGACGCGCGCGCAGAGGATCGATCGGGAGGCCAGCGGCGCCGTCGGCCGCCGGCTGGCCAGATAGAGGAACGCCATAGGCTTGAGACGCCCCCTGCCCCCCACG
>JAWWCG010000196.1:0-6478 GCA_033720555.1 Kiloniellales bacterium
CTTCAGCAATGCCGTGCCGATCGGCGCCGTCGAGTCCCTGACGGCGCAGTTCATGGACCTCGTCCAGTTCGGCGCCATCACCAGGGACTGGCTTGCCGGCTATGGCGTCTTGATCGCGCCCATGCTCGAGCCCGAAGGCGCTTTGGTCGCAAAGGCTCCGCCGAGCGATCCGGCGCCCGCCGGAGAGCTGTCGCGCTACGCTGGCACCTACACGAACGACTATTACGGCGACGCGCGCGTCGCCGTGGAGGACGGCGCTCTCGCGATTCACCTGGGGCCCGCCGACGACAGCTATCGGCTGGCGCACTGGAGCGGCGACACCTTCACGTTTAAGCCGCGCAAAGAGTCGTTTCCCGAGGGCTCCGTGTCCGAGGTCGCCTTCGTCCTCGGCGCCGACGGGTCCGGGAGCGCGCGCATGACCATCGAGCTGCTGAACGAGAACGGCCTCGGCACTTTCCTACGGGCTTCGAACTAGGCCGCCGCAAGGTCCCTGCGCGACAGGATCGCCCGGCCGGCGCTCGCGAAACGGCGCGGCGATCCGGGGAGGCCGGCGCTTGTCCGGCCGGGGTTCTCGCCCTAGAGTTGTCCGATCCGCGCCGCCTGCCTCTGCCGGAGCCGCGCCCTGGTCCGCTTCCATTCCGCCAAGGCCCCCATGTTCGACAAAGACCTTTTTCTCGATTTCTTCATTGCGCTGTTCGCTCTCCTGAACCCGCTTTACGCCATTCCGGTGTTCCTCGGCCTGGCCGCCGAGCTCGGCCCGCGAGAGCGTCAGCGCACCGCCGCCATCGCCGCGCTGACGGCGCTCATCGCGCTGGCGGTGGCGGCGCTGGTCGGCGATCAGCTCCTGGCGCTGTTCGGCGTGCACGTGGAGTCCTTTCAGATCGCCGGCGGGCTGATCGTGCTGATGATCGCCCTCAACATGATGAAGGACGACGACCACAAGGAGGAGGAGGCCAAGGAAGCGATCGAGCGCGAGGCCGCCGCCTCGCGCAAGAACATCGCGGTCTATCCCCTGGCGATCCCCCTCTTGGCCGGGCCGGGGGTCTTCGTCACCACCATCGTCTTCAGCAGCCGGCTATCGAACTCGTCCGACTTCGTGGCCCTCGGCGCCGCGATCCTCGCGATCGTGGTCCTGCTCTGGTTGGCGATGGCCTTCGCGACCACCGCCGCCCGGTTCCTCAATCAGGTCGCCATCACCATCGGCACCAAGATTCTCGGCATCCTGCTGGCCGCCGTCTCCGTGGAAATGATGATCAACGGGATCGACGCGCATTTCCTCGCGCGCTCGTCCGGCGGCTGAGGCCGGCGCGGGAGGTAAGACGCGCAGCGACGGAACGCGCTATAAAAGCCGCTGGGACGACGGCCGGCGGGCGACGAGTCTGCCGCCAGGCCGGGAACGGGGGAAGCGTCATGAGCCAGCTCGACTCAGAAAAATCCGAGAGCGCGCCTAAACAAACCATGCGAAGCGCCTTCGCGGGCTTGACCGACCGCTGGGGCATCCAATGGCGAAGCATGAGCCCGGAGGAGCGAAGAGAGACGCTCAACCAGCTCTACTTCGCCGGCGAGACCGACTACTTCGGCTATGCCCGGCGCTTTCTGGTCCTGCTCGGCCTCGCCATCGTCATCGCGGCGTGCGGCCTGCACGCCAATTCGACGGCGGTGGTGATCGGCGCCATGTTGATCGCGCCTCTCATGGACCCGATCCTCGGGCTTTCGGCGGCCATCGTGCTCGGATGGACGGGCCGGATGGTGCGCTCGGTGATCCTGATCGCGCTCGGCACGGTCGTCTCCATCGCGATCGCGATGGCCGTCGGGTTCATGATTCCCGATCGCATCGTGGTGGTGCCGGAGATCGCCTCACGGACCAGCCCCACCCTGCTCGACCTCGGGGTCGCCTTGGGCGCCGGCGCGGCCGCCGCCTACGCCTTGACGCGGCGGGCCTCGGTCGCCCTGCCGGGGGTCGCCCTGGCGGTCGCCCTCGCCCCGCCCCTCGCAGTGGTCGGGCTGATGCTGGAGGAAGGCCTCGTCGACCTGGCGGCGGGCGCCTTCGTGCTCTTCCTGACCAACCTGGTCGCCATCTTGTTCGCCGCCGCCCTGGTTCTCCTCGCCGCCGGCGTGACGCCGGGCCGCCTGTTCCGGCAAGCCGGCGGCAGGATCAGGAAGGGCCTGATCGCATCGGCCCTCGGGGTCGCCCTCGTAACCGTGCCTCTGGCCGTCCATTCCTTCGAGATCTCGCGCCAAACCGAGATCAGAGACGCGGTCCTGGACAGCATGCGCAACTGGATGCAACTGGCGCCGCAGCAGGTTCTCGCCATCAACATCAAGCAGAAGCGCATCGTGATCGACGTGACCGGATCGAAGGAGCCCGTGTCGGTCCAAACCCTGGCCGACGAGATCGCCCAGCGGTTGGGCCGCAACGTGCCGGTCACCGTGCGCTGGACTCCCCGCACGAGCCAGGTGGCGTGGGGGCGCTTCAGCGGCGAGAGGAAAGCGATCGAGAACCCGGCGGAGGCCGAATCGCAGGACTCCATCAAGGTACACTGAGCGCGCGCCTCATGGCGGCGACGCGGGTCGGCCCGCGGTTTCCCGCGGGAGGCCTCGGGCCCCCGGTCACGAAGCGGATCGCCCGGCGCCCATCGCGATCCAGGCCCGGCCCAGCTCGTAGCCCAGGGCGAGCACGATGGGGCCGACGAACAGGCCGATCAGGCCGTGCGCCATGGTGCCGCCGATGACGCCGATGAAGATGACCAGCATCGGAACCGGAAGGCCGCGGCCCATGACGATCGGCTTCAGCACGTTGTCCAACAGCATCACCGGTATCAGATAGGCGGTCAGGATGGCCGCGCTCACGGTTTCCATCGAGCTCCAGGCGTAGATGATGACCGGAATGATGACCAGGCCCGGTCCGATCTGGACGATGGCGAGGACCAGCGCGATGAAGGTCCACAGCCCGGCCAGGGGGATGCCGACGACCAGCGCCGCGACGCCGAACAGGATCGCCTGGAGCAGGGAAATGCCGATCACGCCGCGCGCGACGCTGCGCACGGTGCCCCCGGCCAGGTCGACGAAGCTCTCGCCCACCCCCGGCGCGGCCCGCATGGCGAAGGCCTTGAAGGATCGCTGGATGGCGTCGGCCCGGCTGTAGGTGAAGCCGGCGATGACGATGGCCACGACGAACTGCAGCACCCCCAGGCCGACCGCACCCGCGGCTTTCAGGAGCTTGAGCGCCGCGTCCTTCAGTTGCGGCTCGATCGAGGTCAAGGCCTGTTCGACGCTGAGCGACGCGGTCTGCCAGAACGAGGAGAGCTTGGCGCCGATCAGCGGCCATTCGGCGACGTCGGACGGCGGCGGCGGCACACTCAAGGTGCCCTGGGATATGCGCTCGGAGATGCTCGTCAGGTTTTGCACCAGGGCCATGACCAGGCTGCTGATCGGCCCCAGGATGACGACCAGCGCCAGCAGCGTCAGCACGAAAGCGGCCGGCGTGGAGCGGCCGCCGAAGACCCGCTTCAGCGGCAGGTAGAGGGGATAGAGGGCGACCGACAGGATGGCTGCCCAGATGAGCACCGCGAGGAACGGGCGCAAGAGGACGAACGACCAGTAGACGACGAGCGCCACCAGCGCGAGCCGGATCGCGACGTCGGCCCAGCCGCGTTCGCGCCGCTCCTGGAGCGCAACTTGATTCTCCTCCATCGTGTCCCCCTTTTTCGAAGACGCCCCGACGATGCCCCGCGCGCGTCTTCCGCCGACTCATTCGGTCTCGTCTCTGTCCCCGTTCCCCGGCCTGAAATAGAGCCACACGAGCAAGGCGACGTAGGCGAAGACCTGGATGTTCAAGAGCGTGTCGATCACGTTATCCATGCTGCTTCGGCCTCTCCTCTTTCAGCGCCTTGAGCAAACACACGATCAACAACAGCACGATAAAGACGAAGGGCAGAGCGCCGACCGCGATGATCGACTTTATCGCATCGATGCTTCCGGAAAGTATCATCACCAGGCCCAGGCCGCCCAGGATCACGCCCCAGCTCAGCTTGACGCGGGTGCTGGGATTGAGGTCGCCGCCGGTCGAGAACATGCCGAGGACGAAGGCCGCGCTGACGACGCTGGTGACGATGAACAGGAAAGCCGCCACGACCACGGCCGCGATGGTGAGGGAGGGCCAAGGGAAGTATTGCAGCACGAAGAAGGTGACGCCGCTGACGTTCTCGCGAACGACATCAAGGACCGGCACGTCGCGACGAAGAATGCCGAAGAAGCCGACGCCCCCGAACACCCCGAACCACAGGATCGAGAAGGCGGTCGGCACCAGAATGACGCCGCAGAGGAATTCGCGGATCGTCCTACCCCTGGAGATGCGGGCGATGAAGACGCCGACGAAGGGCGCCCACGCCAGCCACCAGACCATGTAGGTGAGCGTCCAGGACTGGAACCAATTGCCGACCTCCTCGTCCATGAAGGTGAAGGTGCGGAAGCCGTGGGTCAGCACGCCGCCAAGATAATCGCCGATCGCGTGGACCACGCCGCCCATGAGGAAATGGGTCGGGCCGGCCAGCAGGATATAGATCATCAGGCCGCCGGCGACCGCCATCGCGGTGTTGGACAGGAGCGCCATGCCGCGCCCGAGGTCGACCGTCAGGGGCAGGACGTAGGACACGCACAGCACGACGAAGATCCCCAGCGCCAGGCCCAGGCCGGTGTCCTCGAGGCCGAGCAGCGCGTCGATGCCCTCCTTGACCTGAAAGACGCCCATGGCGACCGATCCGCCGAGGCCGATGGCGATCGCCACGATCGCCAGCAGGTCGCACAGCCAGCCGACGGTGCGCGTCAGGCGATTGACGCCGAACACCTTGACGATCGGCGCGCTGACCAGACTGGGGCAGCCGCGGCGAAAGCCGAAATAGGCGATGACCAGACCGGTCAGGGCGTAGATCGACCAGGCGTGCAGGCCCCAATGGAAGTTGGTGACGAACAGCGCGAGCGCGGCGGAGTCCCTGGGATCGCGATACTGCGAGATCAGCAGGTAGTGGGTCAGGGGCTCGGCGGTTCCCCAGTAGAGCAGGCCCACGCCCATGCCGGCGGCGAACAGCATGGTGAGCCACGACACCGTGGAGAACTCCGGCACGTCCTCGTCCCGGCCGAGCTTGACGGCGCCGTAACGCGACAGCGCGAGCCAGATGCTGAGCAGCAGCATGAAGCTGACCGTCAGCATGATGAACCAGGCCCGGCTGGTGAACTGCAGACCGACCAGGCGCGAGGCAAAGGTCGCCAGCCCGGCGGTGTCCACTATGCCCCAAACGGCGATCGCGCCGGTGACGATCAGGGCCACCAGCAGCAACGGATTCGGATTCACCGGCTCGCCCCCTTCCCCGGTCCCCGATGCTCGGCGCGAGTCTTGCCCCCTCGCGCCGCCGGACACGTTACCCCGTGCCGCGGGATCACTCCAGGCGAGAGTGCCCGAAGCCCGCCGCGCCGTAGCGGCGCCGGCGGCCGCCGCCGGCGGGCCTTGCCTTGGTTGACGGCACGGCCTAGGAGTGAGACCGGGCGTCCCAAGAGCCGGGCCACACGGATCGACGCATGGTTTTGGTCTCGTTCGACAAGCAGTTCATCTACACCAAGACCGTCAAGACGGCCGGCACCTCGGTCGAGTACTTCTTCCAGCGCTACTGCGTGCCGCCGGAGTTTGGCGACCGGCTGCGCATGCCGGCCGAGATGGTCACGGATCACGGCATCGTGGGCTTGCGCGGCAACGCAAGATCGCCGGAGACGCGCTGGTATCACCACCTGCCGGCGGCCGCCGTTCGGCGCTATCTCGGGGAAGAGATCTGGC
This sequence comes from Kiloniellales bacterium, assembly GCA_033720555.1. Classification (GTDB taxonomy): domain Bacteria; phylum Pseudomonadota; class Alphaproteobacteria; order Kiloniellales; family JAKSDN01; genus CALJXB01. The sequence continues at coordinate 5,828 of JAWWCG010000196.1, forward strand.
GGGCCTATTTCAAGTTCTGCGTGGTGCGAAATCCCTTCGACAAGGTGGTCTCGAAGTACTTCTTCTCCTTGAGCGACGAGGAAAGAGACAATCTGCGCACCCAGGACTTCGCGGAGGTCAGGCGCGGCTTTCTCGCTTCGGTCGGTCGCAGACGGCTTGGAATCGACCGAAACGCCTACGTCATAGACGGCGAGATCTGCATGGATTACTTCATCCGCTACGAGCGCTTGTCGGAGGGCGTCGCGGAGGTCTGCCAGCGGCTCGGGATCGCCCGCGACGTCGGCGAGCTCAAGCGCTTGAAAGCCCACGCGCGGTTCACCGACGTTCACTTCTCGGAATTCTATGACCGGGAGGCCGCGGAGATCGTCCGCCGGGCCTACGCGTTCGAGCTGGCGCACTTCGGCTATTCGCTGCGGGAATGACGCGGGGCTCCGTCCGGCGGCGCGGCCGCTCGATTTCGGCACGCCTTTGGAAACGACCTTCGGAAAGCCACACAAATAATTGAAAAGATTGGGGTGGCTGATGGGATTTGAACCCACGACCTCCTGGACCACAACCAGGCGCTCTAACCGACTGAGCTACAGCCACCATCCCTGAGATGCCGGGAAGCACCGAACCGTCTTGGGCGGCGCACCGCCCCGGCCCGCTCGC
>JAWWCG010000197.1:0-6477 GCA_033720555.1 Kiloniellales bacterium
ATTCCGCCGCCCACCACGCGCCCGGCGGGCGCTCGACGGGGAGCGCCAAGGCTACCACGGCGGCGAGCCCCAGGGCGTGCCACAGCGCGCCTCGCGCCAGGCCGCCGCCGGCGCGGAGCCAGGCGACGCCGAGCGCGGTGAACAGCACCGCCCAGACCAGCAGGAACTCCACGCTGAGCCACACCCCGAAGCCGGCCGCGGCGCCCGCCGCCAGGGCGACCGCGGGCCGCCGGTCGCCGAGCAGGATCCGCCAGGCGCCGCCGAAGGCGGCGGCGAAGACCAGGAGGATCAGCATGTGGTGATCGGCGCGCCCGAGCAGGCCGTCCCGCCAGATGGCGATTTGCGCGAACACCGCCAGAGCCAAGAGAAAGCGACGTTCCTGGTCGAAGACCGGCCGGACCGCCCAGACCAGGACCATCACCATGGCGACATGAAGCAGCGGGCCGAGAAAGATCGCCCACAGGAAGAGGCCGCGCTGGAAGCCGAAGGCGGGCTCGAGCGCGAGGGCGCCGGCCAGGTACAGCAGGTCGGCCGGCCGGGTCCAGTGCAGGATCTCGCCGTAGGGGGCGTTGCTGCGCGGTATGGCGGCGTCGTACCAGTCGCCGCTCTCGTAGAGATGGGTCACCCTGAGCAGCCGCATGTAGCTGTCGGTGCCGCGCAGCTCGCCGCCCCACACGGCCCAGTCGCTCGCCAGCTCGATGACCACGTTGGTGGCGACGAAGAGCGCGAGCACCGCCAGCCAGAACGCCGGGCCGAGGCGCAGCCCCGTGTCCGCCGGTCCGACCCAGCTCCTGCTCACGTTCGCGTTCGCCATCGCATGCCGCCGCCGCCGGCCCTCCATGCGGATCGATACGCCACGCAAGGCCACCGCCCCGCAAGGCCACCGCCCCGCATCGAGCCCTCGGCTGCCTGAATAGGCCGGATAAGGTTTATGAGAGGTTAAGAGCGGAAGCCCCTGACGGGAAACGCTTTTCCCAGCCGGGCTCACGACGCCGGCGGCGGCGCGCCGGGCGACGCAGTCGGCGCGGCGCGGCGCCGGCCGCCGCCCGAGGCAAGACGAAATCGCCGCGATTCCGCTCCGGATAAGAGAAATTCTCCCGTGCGAGAAACCTATTGTTTCGAATCGGCAATGGCTGATAAGAGTAAGGGGAAATTGACCCGGGGTAAGCGCGAAGGCGCGGTCGGGATGCTGGCAAACAATGCTTGAGACATGAAGGACAAGCTCTCACCTGGACCTTTTCCGAGCTGGGACGACTTTCGGTTTTTTCTTGCCACCAGTTCGGCCGGTAGCTTCTCCAAGGCGGCGAGCGAACTCGGCGTCACCCAGCCGACGATCAGCCGCCGCATCGAAAATCTGGAACACCGCCTCGGCGTCCGTCTGTTCGACCGGCTGCCCAACGGCGTCGCCCTGACCACCCAGGGCGAGAGCATCCTCGACGCCGCCCGACACATCGAGAACACGGTGCTCGAGATCCAGCGCAACGTCCACGGCTCGGACAAGCGCATGGAGGGTTCGGTGCGGATTTCCGTCACCGACGGCTTGGCCACCTATTGGCTGACGCCGCAGCTCGGCCGCCTGCAGGAGCGCCATCCCGGCATAGCGATCGAGTTCCAATGCTCGATCGAGCCCGCCGACGCCCTCAAGATGGAGACCGACCTTTCGATCCGCTACCGCAGGCCCGAGGCGGCGGATCTGATCGCCATGAAGCTCGGCACGCTGCACTTCGTGCCCTGGGCCTCGCCGGACTACATTGCGCGCAACGGCGTGCCGACCTCGCTCGAGGAGCTTCTGCGCCACCGCTTGCTGGACCATCAGTCCTACGCCTTCGACGCCAACGCCGGCGAGTGGAACGACTGGTTCGCCCTCGCCCGCGCCGCCAACCTGATCAGCTACGTGACCAATTCGAGCGCGTCGATGCTGAGCGCCATACAAAGCGGCCTCGGGATCGGCATGCTGCCGACCTATGTCTGCGAATGCGTCGAGGGCGTCGTGCCCTTGACCATCAATCTGCGGACCAGCTCCGAGATCTGGATCACCTATCACCCGAACATCCAGGGCACCGCGCGGGTGCGCGAGGTGATCGAGTGGATCAAGAGCGCGTTCGACCACAAGGCCTGGCGCTGGTTCAGCGACGAATTCCACGCGCCGAAAACGCCGCCGAACAGTCGCCGCTCGATCGCCCGGGCCAGCTGATCGCCAAGCCCGCCTAAACGCCAGACCCAGCTAAACTCCAGGCCCAGCTAAACTTCGGGCCGCGATCAATGCAGCCGGGCGGCCGGCGCGTCCCGCAGCAGGTGCTCGATCTGTGAGACGATGAGGGTCCAGGTCTCGGCGCCGGCGCTGTCGCCGCAGGCCTGCTGTTCCGTGCGCCGGGTGTCGGCGTATTCCATCGCCTCGCGGCCGTAGACGCCGATCAAAAGCGTCGCGGCCTGCCAGATGTCGTCGCGCGACGGCAGGGCGCTGGCAGGGCCGCCCCTGCGATGCTTGCGCTCAGCCAAGATGCTTCATCCGCTTCTTGAGTTCGTCGGACCAGTTCTCGTCCTTCGGATCGTCGCCGGTCGGGTTGGTCGCCGGCCGCGCGGCCGAACGCTCGAGGACGCCGGGCTCGTCCCACTGGCCCTCCGGGCGAATGATGACCATGGGGTTCTTGCCGACCTCGACGGGATCCGGATGCGGCTCCAGGCGGCACTCGATCTCGATGTATTCGTGATCCGAGAAGGTGAACTTCTCGCTGTTGATCGGCTCGAAGCCGAACTTCTGCCAGAACGGCACCAGGCGCGCCTGGGCGTGGCCGTAGATCCTGCGGTAGCCCTTCTGGCGGCACAGCTCGAGGGCGTAGTCGATCATCTGCGCCGCGACTCCCGACTTCCTGAATTCCCGGCGCACCGCCACGCGCTCCAGCTTGGCGAACTCGGCGAAGTACCTCATGCGGCAGGTGCTGGCGGGCTCGCCGCCGACCAGGCCGAGGAACTGGGTCGCCGTGAAGTCGTTGCCGTCGAACTCTTCGGCGTAGGGGCAGTTCTGCTCGCTGAGGAACACCGCCGCGCGGATGGCGAAGGCCTGCATGAGCTGCTCGATGCTGCGCGCGACCTCGACGCTGACCGCATCGGCTCGAGGCTCGGGCTGCCGCTCGTCCGCGACCGTCGCCGCGGCCGAGGCTGGGCGTGGCGCTTGCGCGCTCATCGCTCGCTCGCGCTCCGCCCGACCGGGCCGGGATAGGCACCGGAACGAGCAACCGAATGCGCCGCGATTAAGCTTGAGTTCGCCTGGAAAGCAACCTGGTGTCGCTCACCACCCCGGCGCCGAAGATCACGGCGCCGAAGCTCAGACTGAGGATGATATAGATCGGTTGTACCCACGTGACCCCTGACACTGCTAAGGCGTTGACCATGGCGCTGATCGACACGGCGAGTACGACATTGCGATCCGAATCCCCGACGTGTCTGCGCGCCAACCAATTGGCCAGGTATTGTCCGCCTTGCGAGACGATGGTGATCCAGGCCGCCGTGGCGAAGAATCCGCCGATGCCGTCCAGACCACTTGGATCAATCACCTGGCCTTCGACGAACACCCATAGCAGAGCGAGGTTAACTAGGAGTTGAAGTAGGTAACGCGCGACCCGCCCGAGCGTCTCCAGTTGGGTCCACCGCGCGACCCTTATCTCGCACTTGTTGCTGAGCTTCGAATAGAGCGGGATGGAGAGAAACATATAGAGGGCCACGGCGAAGAGGGCCCAGTTGCCCCAGGCGTGGTTGAGAGAGCCGTAGGCCAAGTAGGTGACGACCCCCACGAAGGCGCTCATCCCATAGGAGGAGTTCAATCGAAACTGACGGCCTTGCCGCGGCGCGGCCATCGAGGCAAAAGGATCCGCGCGACAGCCGTCCGGCGCCGGGGTCGTCGGGCGCGGCGCAGGCAGGGGGCGATCAGTGGGATCCGCGTCCGCGGGGGGAGTGGTCACAGGGGCCGTTACGCTGATTTCGGCGACCGTCACGTTCGTCATGGAAGCTTCGGAGTTGGTGTCATTGCGGTTGTGATGTCGCGCCTCACGCTCAACCCCAGCATCCCCCCTTGCCGGTTAAATTTTCATGAACCGAACCATCCACACACGTTAAACGTGTTCAGCGAATGCGACTCGCCCGAGAAGGTAACATTTCGGTTTTGGCGTGGCTCAAGCGGTCTGCGTATAGCCCCTATACGCTTTTCAGTGGACGCGCCGTCAGGGATTCGGCGCTAAATTATGGTTAACGACGACGCCGGCAGACGATCGGGCGACCCGGTCCAAAGCGGCCGAAAGGCCGGATCCGAGGCCAGAGTCCTTGGGTGGACGTGACCTCGGGTGGAAAGGCAGGCACCGGGGCGCCGTCGCGGCGGACGGACCGATGAGTCCGGTCTCCCTTGATCCCAAGCCAGCAAGGATCTGGGGAGCCAAAAAGGGAGCGCTCGGAACACCACCGGGCGCTCCTTTTGGTTGCGGGGGGGCATGGCGCCGGCCGAGCCCCCGTCCGAGCCCCCGTCCGAGCCCCCGCCCGAGCCCCGCGAGACGCAGCGCCCGGAAATAGCGTTCGAGACAGGGCGATTGAGCCGCGCCGGCAAACCCGTCAAACTGCGGCCCGGGCATGAGGTCCGGGGGGCCAAGCCAGGCGTCAGCCTGGCGCGCGAAGAGGGGGACGACCATGGCGGACATCGGTGTTCGGGTAGACTGCTATGCCGGCTATCGGGGAGAGCAGGAGCCTCGCTGCTTTCATTTCGGTTCGCGGCGAATCGCCGTCACCGAGATCCTCGACCGATGGCTGGGGCCCGATCATCGCTACTTCAAGCTCCTGGGCTCAGACGGCGACACCTACATCCTGCGCCACGACGTGGCGAGCCAGGCGTGGACCCTGGCGTTCTACCGGCGCGGCGCGGCGGCGGGCAGCACCGAGCCGCCGCAGCCCGGCATATCCGCGATGAAGGCGAGCGCCAGCGCATGAAGCTGGTGCGCCATGGCCCGCCGGGCGCGGAACGCCCGGGCCTGCTCGACGGCGACGGGCGACTGCGCGACCTGAGCGGCCGGATCGACGACCTGGCCGGCCCGGCCCTCGCCCCGGCGGCGCTGGCGGAGCTGGCCGCGCTCGACCCGGGCTCGCTGCCGCGCGTCCCGGGCGAGCCCAGGCTCGGGCCCTGCGTCGCCGGCGTCGGAAAGTTCATCGGCATCGGGCTCAACTACCTCGACCACGCCGCGGAGGCCGGGCTCGCGGCGCCGGAGGAGCCGTTGCTGTTCGCCAAGGCCACCTCGTCGATCTGCGGGCCCCACGACGACACCGTCATGCCCCGCGGCGCGGAGAAGATGGACTGGGAGGTCGAGCTCGGCGTGGTGATCGGGACGCCCGGGCGCTCCATCGCCGAAGCGGACGCCCTCGGCCATGTCGCCGGCTATTGCACGGTGAACGACGTGTCCGAGCGGAGCTACCAGTTCGAGCGCGCCGGGCAGTGGGTGAAGGGCAAGAGCGCCGACACCTTCGGGCCCATCGGGCCGTGGCTGGTCACCGCGGACGAGGTCCCGGACCCGCAGGGCCTGCGGCTATGGTGCGAGGTCGACGGCGAGCGCCGCCAGGACGGCACGACGGCCAACATGATCTTCGGCGTCGCCTTCCTGATCAGCTACGTCAGCCAATTCATGAGCCTCCAGGCCGGCGACGTCATCGCCACGGGCACGCCGTCGGGCGTCGGCTTCGGCATGAAGCCGCCGAGGTTTCTGCAGCCGGGCCAAAGAGTGCGTCTCGCCGTCGAGGGCCTGGGCGAGCAGGACCATCTGATGGTCGCCTCGGCGTGAGCCTCCGGCGCCGCGTCGGCCGGTTTGCTTAGAAATCGAGCGAGAAGCCGAGGACGCCGGCCATGGCGGGCTCGTCGCCGCCGCCCTGATCCCCGTAGCTGCCGTAAGCCAGGTTGGTGCTGACGGCCATGCGCGGCGTGAAGAAATAGCTCACCCCGCCCTGTAGGGTGCCGGGCATGCCGCCGGCATCGCCCGAGGAGCTGTCGGATTCGACCGTGTAGTTGTAGACGAAGCCGATCGCCAGGGCGCCGAAATCGTAGCGGCCGAAGGCATCCCACGACAGCGTCTGGCCGACGTTGCCGGGCTCGATATCGCCGCCGATCGCGCCGCCCAGGGTGAACTCGCGAATCCGCGCATGCGCCCCCACGCGCAGCAGCTTATCATCATCTACAAGGCGAACGGAGCCTGGCAACTCATTAGAAGAGCTACCATAATCGCCGCCGACAGAGAGCTCGAAATCGTCGTCGCCATTGGCGAAGCTGGCGCCGATCGAGGTCGGGCGCGCGCCGGCCTGCGCGCCGGGCGTCGCGTCCGGCGCGTTCCGGTCGGCCGTCACGCTGATCTGAACGCCCTGGACGCGGGGCGTCACATAGGTGGACTCGCCGTCGCCGCCGGTCAGATTGACGTAGGCGGCGGAGTCGGGGAGGAAAACCCCGGTCGGCGA
>JAWWCG010000198.1:0-6472 GCA_033720555.1 Kiloniellales bacterium
CCTCTCTCGAGACGAAGCGATGCCCTCGAAAAGACCGCTGGTCATTGTCACGCGACGGCTGCCCGACGCCATCGAGACCCGAATGATGGAGCTGTTCGACACCCGCCTCAATCTCGAGGACCGGCCGATGGGCCAATCGGAGCTGATCGAGGCCGTGAAGCAGGCCGACGTGCTGGTGCCGACGGTGACCGACCGGATCGACGCCGGCGTGCTGTCCCACGCCGGCGACCAGCTGCGGCTGATCGCCAGCTTCGGCACCGGCGTCGACAACATCGACCTCAAGACCGCCCGCCAGCGGGGCATCACCGTCACCAACACTCCGGGCGTGCTGACCGACGACACCGCCGACATGACCATGGCGCTGATCCTGGCCGTGCCGCGCCGCCTGGCGGAGGGCGAGCGCCTGGTGCGCTCCGGCGAATGGCACGGCTGGAGCCCGACCTCGATGCTCGGCCACCGCATCACCGGCAAGCGGCTCGGCATCATCGGCATGGGCCGCATCGGCCAGGCGGTGGCGCGCCGGGCGCGCGGCTTCGGCCTGTCGATCCACTACCACAACCGTCGCCGGGTACACCCGGACACCGAAGAGGAACTCGAGGCCACCTATTGGGAGAGCCTCGATCAGATGCTGGCGCGCATGGACATCATCTCGGTGAACTGCCCGCACACGCCGGCGACCTTCCATCTGCTCTCGGCGCGGCGCCTCAAGCTGCTGCCGTCCCACGCCTACGTGGTCAACACCAGCCGCGGCGAGGTGATCGACGAGAACGCGCTCGCCCGCCTGCTGGAGGCCCGGGAGATCTCCGGCGCCGGCCTCGACGTCTTCGAGCACGAGCCGGCGATCAATCCGCGGCTCCTGAAGCTCGACAACGTGCTGCTGCTGCCGCACATGAGCTCGGCCACCATCGAGGGCCGCCTCGCCATGGGCGAGAAGGTGCTGATCAACATCAAGACCTTCGCCGACGGCCACGCCCCGCCGGACCGGGTGATCGAGGCCATGTTCTGAGGCCGGATTCTGAGGCCGGGCTGGGGTGCGGGCTGGTTCCGTTAGAACGCAAAACTCGCTAGGCGGCGCAGGTGCGCGCGTCCTCGCCGTAGTCCGTGTCTTCGAGCGCGTGCAAGGTCGCCTGCGGGCCGCACAGCGGGCAGGCCGGGTCCGCCTGAATCCTGATCTCGCGGAAGCTGGCCGCCAGGGAATCGTAGAGGATGAGCCGGCCGGAGAGGCTCTCGCCGATGCCGAGCAGCTCCTTGATCACCTCGCTCGCCTGCAGGGCCCCCAGGGTCCCGGGCAGCGCGCCCAGCACGCCGACGTCGGCACAGCCCTGTTTCGGGTCCTCCGGCTGGGTCGGGAAGATGCAGCGCTGGCAGGGATGGGCGGTCGGATCGCCGGCCGCGCGCCGGTGGGCCTTGAAGGTCGTGATCTGGCCGTCGAAGCGCATGATGGCGGCGGAGACCAGTGTCCGCTTGGCGAAGTAGCAGGCGTCGTTCACGAGATAGCGGGTCGCGAAGTTGTCGGAGCCATCGGCCACCACGTCGTAGCCGGCGATCAACTCGAGGGCCCGGTCGCGCACCAGGCGCTCGCGGTAGGCCGCGAACTGGACGTCCGGATTGACCTCGGCGATCCGCGCCTTGGCGCTCGCCACCTTGTCCTGCCCCACCGTCGAGGTGTCGTGCACCACCTGGCGCTGCAGGTTGGAGTAGTCGACCACGTCGTCGTCGATCACCCCGAGGGTGCCGACGCCGGCCGCCGCCAGGTAGAGCAGCAGCGGCGAGCCCAGGCCGCCGGCGCCGATCACCAGGACCTTCGAATCGAGCAGCTTCTCCTGCCCCTCCTCGCCGATCTCCGGCAGCACGATGTGGCGGGCGTAGCGTTCGATCTGTTGGTCGGTCAGTTCCATGACGGTCTATCTAGCAGTTGCACGGCATTCTTTCGCGGCATTCCGTCTCGGCAATCAATTTAGGTGTCCTACATGCCTTCGAACAGGTCGGTGGTGAGGTAGCGCTCGGCGAAGGACGGCAGGATGGCCACGATCATCTTGTCCGCCATGGCCGGCCGCGCCGCGATCTCCAGCGCCGCGGCGAGCGCCGCGCCCGAGGAGATGCCGACCGGCAGGCCCTCCAGCGCGGCCACCTCGCGGGCGAAGGAAAAGGCGGTGTCGTTGGCGATCCGCAGCACCTCGTCGATCAGCTCGGTGTTCAGGATCTCCGGCACGAAGCCGGCGCCGATGCCTTGGATCTTGTGCGGGCCGGGCGGGCCGCCGGAGAGCACCGGGCTGTCCTCCGGCTCGACGGCGACCATTCTGAGGCCGGGCTTGCGCGGCTTCAGGGCCTCGCCGATGCCGGTCAGCGTGCCGCCGGTGCCGACCGCGGAGACCACGACGTCGACCCGGCCGGCGCTGTCGGTCCAGATTTCCTCCGCCGTGGTCAGGCGGTGGACGGCGGGATTGGCCGGATTGGAGAACTGCTGCGGCATGACGGCGTGGGGCAGCTCCTTCAGGAGGGCCTCGGCCTTCTCGACGGCGCCGCGCATGCCGCGCGCCCCGTCGGTCAAGACCAGCTCCGCCCCCAGCAGGCGCAGCATCTTGCGGCGCTCCACCGACATGGTCTCGGGCATGGTGAGGATCAGGCGATAGCCCTTGGCGGCGCAGACGAAGGCCAGCGCGATGCCGGTGTTGCCGCTGGTCGGCTCGATGATCACGGTCTCCGGGCGGATCCGGCCGTCGGCCTCCAGCGCCTCGATCATGGCCAGGCCGATGCGGTCCTTGACCGATCCCGCCGGATTGAAGAACTCGCACTTGGCGACCACCTCGGCGCCGACGCCGTGCCGGGCGGCCAGGCGCGACAGGCGAACCATCGGCGTGGCGCCGATGGTCTCGAGGATGTTGTCGTAGACGCGGCCGCGGAACTCGCCCTGGGCGGACAGACGGGCCGCCAGGGCGGCGCTGGTCATGGGACGATCTTCCTCGGGTTTCATCCGATGCGCCGCGGGGGCCTCCCTTAGATGCTGAAGTCCGGGACCGTCACGGCTTCGCTGGCGATGTCCATCTTGCGCGCCCGGTCGCACAGCTCCTCGATGGTCAGCTTGTCGAAGCGCGCCAGCATCTCCTGCTGGGCGTTCTGCCACAGCGGCCTGACCACCTTGATCCCGATCTCCGAGCCGTTCGATTCGCTGACCGGATCGCTGGCGCCTTCCAGGTCGCGCACGATGCGCACGATCTCGCCCACCGTGATGCGCCGGCGCTCGCGCGCCAGGCGGTAGCCGCCCTTCGGACCCCGCTGGCCGGCCAAGACGCCGTTGTGCACGAGATGCTGCAGGACCTGCTCGAGATAGCGCCGCGGGATGCCCTGGCGGCGCGAAATGTCGACCGAACGGACCGGCCCCGCCCCGGCGTGGTAGGCGATGTCGACGACGGCCTCGATGGCGAACAGCAGCTTTTTCGACATTCGGAACATCGCGCGCGCCGCGCCCCGCCGGACCTAAGAGGACGCCGCCGCGCCGTCGGCGCCGCGCCCGGCGACCCCAGTCGAGCCGAAGCCGCCGTCGCCGCGGGCGCTGGCGTCGAGGGATTCGGCCGGCCGCCAGGCGATCCGCTGACAGGGCGCGACCACCAGCTGCGCGATGCGGTCGCCGCGCCGCAGGGTGACCGGCGCCTGGCCCAGATTGATCAGGATGACGCCGATCTCGCCGCGGTAGTCGGCGTCGATCGTGCCCGGCGCGTTGAGCACGCTGAGGCCGTGCTTGAGGGCGAGGCCCGAGCGCGGGCGCACCTGCGCCTCGGTGCCCGGCGGCAGGGCGATCGCCAGCCCGGTCGGGACGAGCCGGCGCTCGCCGGGGGCCAGGGTGATCTCCTCGGCGACGGCGGCCAGCAGGTCCATGCCGGCGCTTTGCGCCGTCGCATAGGACGGCAGCGGCAGGTCCCGGCCGTGCGGCAGTTGCAGGACCGCGACGCCAAGCTCGCTCATGCCGCGCTCTTGCCGCGGCGCCCCGAGGCTCTCTTGTCCGAAGCATTGGCCAGGCGGTCGGAGATCCGTTCGGCGATTCGTTCGGCCAGGCGCGCGGCGACCGCGACCTTGGTCATCTCGGGCCAGGACTCCACGCCCTCCTCGTCGACCAGGTGGATCCGGTTGGTGACGCCGCCGAAGGTGCCGGTCGCGGGGCCGACGTCGTTGGCGAGGATCCAGTCGCAGCCCTTCTTGGCGCGCTTCGCCGTCGCGTTGTCGATCACGTCTTCGGTCTCGGCGGCGAAGCCGATCACCAGGGCGGGGCGCCCCTCGCCCGTCGACAGGCGGGCCAGGATGTCCGGGTTGGGCGCCAGCTCCAGGCGCGGCGGCGCGCCCTCCTTCTTGATCTTCTGCGCCTTGGCGGCGCTCGCCTTCCAGTCGGCCACGGCGGCGGCGCAGACCGCCACGTCGACCGGCAGGGCAGCCAGGCATGCCGCCAGCATGTCCTCGGCGGACTCGACCTGCACCACCCGCACGCCGGCGGGATCGTCCAGATGGGTCGGCCCGGAGACCAGGGTGGTCTCGGCGCCGAGGCGCGCGAGCGCTTCGGCGATCGCGTGACCCTGCCGGCCGGAGGAGCGGTTGGCGAGATAGCGCACGGGATCGATCGCCTCGTGGGTCGGACCGCTGGTCACCAGCGCCCGCCGGCCCTTGAGGCGGCCGCCGGCGCGCAAGACGGCGCCGATCGCCGCGACGATCTCCTCGGGCTCCGCCAGACGCCCGAAGCCGAACTCGCCGCAGGCCATCTCGCCTTCGACCGGGCCGACGCGGAGCACGCCGCGCTCGGCCAGGAGCGCCATGTTGGCCTGGGTCGCCGCGTGCTCCCACATGCGCACGTTCATGGCGGGGGCCACCAGGACCGGCTTGTCGGTGGCGAGCAGCGCGGTGGTCGCCAGGTCGTCGGCCAGCCCGCTCGCCATCTTGGCCAGGAGATCGGCGCTGGCCGGCGCCACCACCACCAGGTCGGCGTCGCGGGAGAGCTCGATATGGCCCATCTCCGCCTCGTCGGTCAGGGAGAACAGGTCGTCGTAGACCTTATCGCCGCTGAGCGCCGCCAGGCTCAAGGGCGTGACGAACTGGGCGCCGGCGCGGGTCAGCACGCAACGGACCGCCGCGCCGCGGTCGCGCAGGCGGCGGATCAGCTCAAGGCTCTTATAGGCGGCGATGCCGCCGGAGACGATCAGTAGGACGCGTTTGCCGGAAAACATCTCGGGTTTTGCGCAATAGAGATAATTTCACGTGACGTTACCGTAGATAATGTACGGCGGCCGAGGCGCCGTGACAAGATCCGTGAAACGCCGCTCTGGGCCGCTCGCCGGCTAAGCCAGGGCGACGATCGCCACGATCAGGGCGCCCACCGCGATCCACAGGGCCAGCCGCGCCCCCTGGTCGCGGCCGCCGCCGCGCAGGCTTCGCGCCGAGCTAGGGTCGAGGCGCAGGCCGTCGCGCGCGATCTGGCTCGAGGCGCGCTCCACCTCGGACAACAGCCGCGGCAGGCGCTGCAGGGTTTCGCCCAGGTCCTGGGCGGCGTCCCGCAGCCGCGCCTCGGGGCCGCGGTTCGCGCGCACCCACTCGACGATCAGCGGCTGGGCGAGGACCCAGATGTTGAGGCCCGGGTCGAGGCGGCGGCTGATGCCCTCGGCCATGAGCATGTTCTTCTGCAGCAGGAGGAGCTGCGGCTGGACCGGCATGTCGAAGGATTCGGTGAGCTGCAGGAGCTGCGCCAGCAGGCGGGCGAAGGAAATCTGGTTGAGCGGCCGGCCGAAGATCGGCTCGCAGACCGAGCGCAGGGCCTGGGCGAAGACCTCCGGGGGATGGCCCTGGGGCAGGTAGCCGGCCTCGACATGCACCTCGGCGAGGCGCCGGTAGTCCCGCGCCAGGGTGGCCAGCAGCATGTCGGCCAGGTAGGTGCGGGTCCGCCGGTCGAGCCGCCCCATGATGCCGAAGTCGACCGCGACGATGTTGCCCTGCGGATCGACCCACATGTTGCCGGGGTGCTGGTCGCCGTGAAACAGCCCGTCGCGGAACACCTGCTTGAAGAAGATGCCGGCGGCCTTGGTCAGGATCTCGGTGAGGTCGTGGCCGGCGGCGATCAGGGCCTCGCGGTCGTCGAGGCGGATGCCGTCGACCCGCTCGACGGTCAGCACGCGGCGCGAGGTTCGCTGCCAGTCGACCGCCGGCACGTGGTAGTCGGGATCGCCGGCGAAGTTGGCCGCCAGTTCCGAGGCGGCGGCGGCTTCCATGCGCAGGTCCATTTCGAGCCGGACCGTCTCCTCGAACACGCCGACCACCGCGCGCGGCTTCAGGCGGCGCAGCTTCGGCTGGGTGCGCTCGACCAAGTCCGCCACCGTATAGAACAGGTCGAGGTCGCGGGCGAAGGCCTGCTCGACGCCGGGCCGCAGCACCTTGACGGCGACCTCGCGGCCGCCCCAATCCTCCAGGGTGTCCGGCGACACGGCCGAGGCCGCCG
>JAWWCG010000199.1:0-6461 GCA_033720555.1 Kiloniellales bacterium
CGAACCCGATCAGCGAAAAGATGCCCATGAGGATGACGAAGCCCCGGCTCGAAAGGCTGCGGTGGGGCGTCAGGACGGCGTCGAACCGAACGCTGTCGTCGTTCCGTGGACTCGCAGGCGTCGGGACCATGGGTCCGATCTTAAGGGAGGCACGCCTCGGGCGTAAAGCCCGGGCGAATTCCCGGGCGAACTCCCGGGCCAACTCGCGCATTGGCGCGGCGCGCCGGGCCGGCTAGACTCCGGCCATGAAAAAAGCCGACGTCGCCACCTTTTTCGATCGCCTGGCCGAGGCGATCCCGATTCCCAAGGGCGAGCTCGAATACATCAACCCCTATACCCTGCTGGTCGCCGTGGTGCTGTCCGCCCAGGCGACCGACGCGGGCGTCAACCGGGCGACCAAGGCCCTGTTCGCGGAGGTCCGCACGCCGCAGGACATGCTCGCCCTCGGCGAGGCCGGGCTGAGGGACCACATCAAGACCATCGGGCTCTACAACGCCAAGGCCAAGAACGTCATCGCCCTCTCGCAAATCCTGGTGGCGCAGCACGGCGGCGAGGTGCCGGCCTCGCGCGAGGCGCTGGAGCGTCTGCCCGGCGTCGGCCGCAAGACCGCCAACGTGGTGCTCAACATCGCCTTCGGCGAGCCGACCATCGCCGTCGACACCCACATTTTCCGGCTCAGCAACCGCACCGGCCTGGCCCCCGGCAAGACCCCGCTGGAGGTCGAACGGCGTCTGGAGCGCGTGGTGCCGGCCGAGCGCAAGCTGCACGCCCATCACTGGCTGATCCTGCACGGCCGCTATGTCTGCAAGGCGCGCCGGCCGGACTGCCCGGCCTGCGTGGTGCGCGACCTCTGCGCCTACAAGGCGAAGACCACGCTGGAGCCGGCGCCCGCCGCCAAGGCGGCCGGTCGCCCGCGCGCGGCGGCGGCCGCGCGGGTCAGCCGGAGTCGCCGGTGAAGCGGGCCCGCAGCAGCTTGCCGAGGCAGGTTCGCGGGGCGATCTTGGTGGCGCCGTCCTTGCGCGCCTCCAGATAGGTCACCTTGTCGCCGGTCCGGTCCGGATACAGCACGACGTCGAGCACGCAGTCTTCGGCGCGGTACTGCCACAGACTCGCCGGCGCCTCGCGGCGGATCAGCTCCGGCGCGCCCAGGAAGGCGTTCAGGCTCGCCGGGCCCATGCCGATCAGCTGCTCCGGGTCGTCGTTGATACCGGGCTCCGGCGGGATCGCCGCCAGGGCGGCGGCCTGCGCCGCCGCATCGTCTTGAGAGGCCGGGGCTTTCGGGGCTTGGGCCGGCGCCTCTTCCGAGGAGATGACGTCGACCACTTGGCCGGGCTCGCCGCTCGGCGTCTCGACGCCGCGCGCCGCCTCGCCGCCGGCCGGCGTCTCGCCCGAGCCCGTCGACTCGCAGGCCGAAAGCGCCAGCGCCGAGGCGGCGACGAGGGCGACGAGAAGGGCTTTGGCTCTGGCCGGCGCCGGACGCGCGCCGCTTGAGATCCTGGGCATGGCGTGGTTCGTTCCTCGCTTGTCTTAACCGGCGAGGGCGCCGGAGCGCCGTTTCAGATCCTCGAAAATGTGCACCATGAATCCGGTCGCCACGATCGGAGCGAAGAGATTCACGATCGGGATGGTCATCATGACGGTGATGGGAATTCCGGCCAAGAACAAACGCCCGCGATAGCGCCGGCGCAGGCGCTTGGCGTCGCGCGGCGCCTGTCGGCGCAGGGCGACGATCTCGAAATACTCCCGGCCGAAGAGGTAGCCGTTGACCGAATAGAACAGGATCAGGTTGAAAGGGGGCAGGAAGATCAGCACCAGATAGAGCGGCAGGGCCAAGAGGTTGATTGCCACCGAGACGGCGGCGAAGGCGAAGCCCGAGCGCACCATTTCGCCGACCGGTTGCGGGCGGGCCGGCGGCAGGGTGGGATAGTGACGCGCCTCGACCGCCGCGGCGATGTCTTCCAGGAGAAAGCTCAGCACCATCACCATGACGGCCGGGAACAGAATGAAGCTGGCGAACAGCACGCCGCCGACCGCGCCGGCGCCGAACACCACCTCCAGAATGTTCTCCCAGACCCCCTGCGGCTGGATCCAGTCGATCAGCCAGCCGCCGCCCCAGGCCAGCAGGACGCCGGCGAGGATCCACACCAGCACGAAGACGGCGAGCGACAGCCCGAGCGCCCGCAGCATCACCCGCCGGAAGGTCGGGTCCGAGCATTGCTGGATGGCCTTGGACAGCGCGACGAACATGGAAGCCTCCATGTAGCCCGCCGCGGAGTCCCAGACAAGGCGCGAGAGGGCGAGATTCGCCGCGCCCGCGAGGCGTTGCGAAATGGCCGCGAGTCGGCCTTGGTTTGGCCGGTCTTCGAGCGTAGCTTAACCGCCGCTTCGCGGGCGATTCGAAAGGCGGGGACCGGCATGGCTCAGGCGGACTACGACGTGGTCGCGATCGGCAACGCGATCGTCGACGTTACGGCGAGCGCCGAGGAAGCGTTTCTCGCCCGCGAGGCGCTGGCCAAGGGCGCCATGACGCTGATCGACGCGCCGCGCGCCGAGGCGCTTTACGCGCGCATGGGGCCGGGGCTGGAGATGTCGGGCGGCTCGGCCGCCAACTCCATGGTGGGGCTGGCCGGGCTCGGCGGGCGGGCCGCCTTCGTCGGCAAGGTCTCGGACGACCAGATGGGCGCCATCTTTCGCCACGACATCCGCGCCGCCGGCGTCTTCTTCGATACGCCGCCCGCGCCGCAGCGCCTGCCGACCGGGCGGTGCCTGGTGTTCGTCACCCCCGATGCACAGCGCACGATGTGCACCATGCTGGGCGCCGCCTCCGAGCTCGCGCCCGAGGACGTGGACGAGGCCGTCATCGCGGCGGCCGAGGTGACCTATCTCGAGGGCTATCTGTGGGACCGGCCGCGGGCGAAGGAGGCCTTCGTGAAGGCCGCGGAGGCCGCCCACGCGGCGGGCCGCGAGGTGGCGCTGTCGCTGTCGGACCCGTTCTGCGTCGACCGCCACCGCCGGGAGTTCCGCGATCTGGTGGACGGTCATGTCGACCTGCTGTTCGCCAACGAGATGGAGGTCCGTTCGCTCTACGAGGTGGCGACCTTCGATGCGGCGCTGCAGGCCGTGCGCGGCCGCTGCCGCCTGGCCGCCCTCACCCGCAGCGAGAAGGGCTGCGTCATCCTGTCGGGGGACGAGGTCCACGTGGTCGATGCCGCGCCCGCCGAGCGTGTGGTCGACACCAACGGCGCCGGCGACCTCTTCGCCGGCGGCTTTCTGTTCGGCTATACCCGGGGCCGCGCGCCGTTCGACTGCGGGCGGATCGGCGCGATCGCCGCGGCGGAGGTGATCTCCCACCACGGCGCGCGGCCGGAGACGTCGCTCGCCGACCTGGTCGCCCGGCGGCTGGCATGAGGGCCGCGGACCGCCCATGAGTCACCCATGAGTCACGCATGAGCCACCGCGCGGACCTGCGCAATCTGGCGATCATCGCCCACGTCGACCACGGCAAGACCACCCTGGTCGACCAACTGCTGCGCCAGTCCGGGGTCTTTCGGCGCAACCAGCCGGTGATGGAACGCGCGCTCGACAGCCACGACCTGGAGCGCGAGCGCGGCATCACCATTCTCGCCAAGTGCACCTCGGTCGAATGGGCCCCCGAGGACCTGAAAGGCGGGGCGCGCGCGCCGGTGCGCGTCAATATCGTCGATACGCCGGGCCACGCCGACTTCGGCGGCGAGGTGGAGCGCATCCTCTCCATGGTGGACGGGGCGCTGTTGCTGGTCGACGCCGCCGAAGGGCCCATGCCGCAGACCAAGTTCGTGCTCATGAAGGCGCTCACCGAGGGGCTGGCGCCGATCGTGGTGGTCAACAAGGTCGACCGGCCCGACGCCCGGGCCGAGGCGGTGCTGAACGAGGTCTTCGACCTCTTCGCGGCGCTCGACGCCAGCGAGCGCCAGCTCGACTTTCCCGCTGTTTTCGCCTCGGCCAAGGAGGGTTGGGCGAGCGACAGCCTGGCGGCGCCGCGCCGGGACATGGGCCCCCTGTTCGAGGCGATCGTCGCGCACGTTCCGCCGCCGGAGACCGACCCCGAGGCGCCCTTCGCCATGCTTGCGAGCATGCTCGAGTCCGACCCCTATCTCGGGCGGGTCCTGACCGGCCGGGTGCACAGCGGCCGGGTCCGGCTCAACATGCCGGTCAAGGTCCTGTCGCGCGACGGCGAGCGCTTGGAGGAGGCGCGGCTCACCAAGCTGCTGTCGTTTCGCGGCCTGAAGCGGGTTCCGGTCGAGACGGCCGAGAGTGGCGACCTGATCGCCGTGGCCGGCCTGACGCGGGCGACCGTGGCGGACACCATCTGCGCCCCCGAGCGGGCGACGGCGATCCCCGCCCAGCCGATCGATCCGCCGACGCTCGCCATGACCTTCGCGATCAACGATTCGCCCTTCGCCGGGCGCGAGGGCGACAAGGTGACCAGCCGGATGATCCGCGATCGCCTGCTGCGCGAGGCCGAGGGCAACGTCGCGATCCGCGTCTCGCCGAGCGCCCAGGAGGACGCCCTGGAGGTAGCCGGGCGCGGCGAGCTGCAGCTCGGCGTGCTGATCGAGACCATGCGCCGGGAGGGCTTCGAGCTCTCGATCAGCCGGCCCCGGGTGCTGTTCCGAACGAACGCCGAGGGCGGCGGGCGCCAGGAGCCCATCGAGGAGGTGCTGATCGACGTCGACGAGGCCTTCGTCGGCGTGGTGGTCGAGACCATGAGCGCGCGGCGCGGCGAGCTCACCGATATGCGGCCGTCGGGCGGCGGCAAGACGCGGCTCGCCTTCCTCGCCCCGACTCGGGGGCTGATCGGCTACCATGGCGAGCTGCTGGCCGCGACTCGCGGCACCGCCGTGCTGAGCCGCCTGTTTCACGGCTACGGGCCCCACAAGGGCCCCATGGCCGGACGGCGCACCGGCGTCCTGATCGCGAACGCCCAGGGGCCGGCGGTGGCCTACGCGCTGTGGAATCTGGAGGAGCGCGGCACGCTCTTCGTCGAGCCCGGAGTCCAGGTCTATCCCGGCATGATCATCGGCGAGCACAGCCGCGGGCAGGATCTCGAGGTGAACCCGCTGAAGGGCAAGCAACTGACCAATATCCGCGCCGCCGGCAAGGACGAGACGGTGCGGCTCACGCCGCCGCGGCGCATGACCCTGGAACAGGCGCTCGCCTATATCGAGGACGACGAGCTGGTCGAGGTGACGCCCCGCACCATTCGGCTGCGCAAGCGCTTCCTCGACCCCCACGAGCGCAAGCGCCAGAGCAGGATCAAGGATGCCGGTTGAGGCCGCCAAGAAAACCTGGCGCAAGGCCTTGCTGGTCTACCGCCATCCGCGGGTGCTCGCCATGCTGTTCCTCGGGTTCTCGGCGGGCCTGCCGTTCCTGCTGATCTTCTCGACGCTGTCGGTGTGGCTGCGCGAGGCCGACATCAGCCGGACCGAGATCGGCTTCTTCAGTTGGATCGGCATCATGTTCTCCATCAAGGTGGTGTGGGCGCCGATCGTCGACCGCACGCCGCTGCCGATCCTGACCCGGCTGCTGGGCAAGCGGCGGAGCTGGATGCTGCTGGCCCAAAGCGGGATCGCCTTGGGCCTGCTCGCCATCGCCGCCAGCGATCCGGCGACCGACGTGGCCGGGGTGGCGCTGTGCGCCCTCTTCGTGGCGTTCTGCGCCGCGACCCAGGACGTGTCGATCGACGCCTACCGGATCGAGGCGGTGGCCAAGGAGCTTCAGGGGGCCATGGCCGCGACCTATCAGCTCGGTTACCGCCTGGCGCTGCTGGCCGCCGGCGCCGGCGCCCTCTATGTCGCCGATTTCGTCTCCTGGCCGGTGGCCTACGCCGCCATGGCCGGCTGCATGCTGGTCGGCATGCTGACCGTGCTGGTGATCGAGGAGCCGAGCGTCGAGGTGCGCCAGGAAACGCGCGAGCGCGAGGCCCGGCTGGCCGAGCGGCTGGAGGCGCGCACCGGCGCGTCGCCGCGCCTGCACCGGGCGATCGCGTGGTTCTCGAGCGCGGTGGTCAGCCCCTTCGCCGACTTCTTCGCCCGCAACGGCCGCATCGCGGTGGCGATCCTCGCCCTGATCGCGCTCTACCGGATCAGCGACATCACCATGGGCATCATGGCCAACCCGCTCTACGTCGATCTCGGCTTCACCAAGACCGAGATCGCCACGGCCTCCAAGACGGTCGGCATTCCGCTGATCATCCTGGGCGCCTTCCTCGGCGGATTCCTGGTGGCCCGCTTCGGCCTGTTCGGCCCGCTCCTGCTGGGCGCGCTGCTGACGGTGGCGACCAACCTCGCCTTCGCCTATCTGGCGGTGTCCGATTCGACCTTCGACCTGCTGCTGTTGACCGTGAGCGCCGACAACCTGGCCGGCGGCTTCGCCGGCTCGGTGTTCATCGCCTATCTTTCCAGCCTCACCAACACCGCCTA
>JAWWCG010000200.1:0-6423 GCA_033720555.1 Kiloniellales bacterium
CGGCCGCTCGTCACCCTCGCCGCCCTTCAAGCCGAAGAT
Source organism: Kiloniellales bacterium (assembly GCA_033720555.1). Taxonomy (GTDB): domain Bacteria; phylum Pseudomonadota; class Alphaproteobacteria; order Kiloniellales; family JAKSDN01; genus CALJXB01. Next base: position 40 of record JAWWCG010000200.1, read on the forward strand.
GCCGCGCAGGAAGCCGGGCGTCAGCACCGACAGGGGATTGACCGAGACCTGCGGATCGCTGAGCTCGCCGTCGATGCCGTAGACCACCGCCACGAAGCCCTCGCCCTCGCCGCCCACCAGAAGCCAGCCCAGCAAGGGGATCTCGCCGAGGATCCGGTTGACCGTGTAGGCCGGCACGACGGTGCCTTCGATGTCGATGGCGTCCTCGACGAAATTCAGCGTGCCCTTCGCCGTCAGCCCGAGGGCGCTGCCGTAGGCGCGGAGCAGGTCGGTGCTGACCACGCCGTCCTTCAGGTTGAAGTCGCCGACCAGGCGCTTGAAACTCAATCCCTCGCCCGACAGGACGTCAGAAATGCCGGTGAAGGAGGCCAGGCTCAGCAGCTTCGCCATGACCGGCGCTTGGCGCAGCACGTAGTCCTTGGCCTCGATGCGCCCGTCCAGCGGATGATAAGGCGCCGGCCCCGTGCTGGTTCCGGTGATCTCCAGCGCACCGCCTTCGATGGTGTCGATGATCCCCAGCGCCCGCAGCGCGGCGCCCATGTCGTTCATCCGGGCGTCGAGGCGGTAGGTCCCGTCGCCGGCCGGCCCGAAGGTCAGGTCGAAGGTCTTGAGCTGCTGGCCGTTGGCGCCGTCGCTGACCAGGCTGCCGTCCTGACGCACGCGCCACAGTGCCTCGGGGACCTCGCCGTGCAATCGCACGCGCTCCCAACCGGTGCGCGAGCGCTCCAGCGACAGATCGGCACGGCGCAGATAGCGGCCCTCGTCGAAATAGATCGAGTCCAGGGCCGCGCCGGTGATCCTGAGGGGCATGCCCTCCTCGTCCTCCGCTGCCTCCTCCTCCTTCTCCGCCTCCTCCTCGGCGGCCGGCTCCTCGTCGTCGGTGAGAAAGGCCGCGGCGTCCAGGACGCCCTTGCCCAGGTCGATCGCCAGGCCCTCGCCGGCGCGTTGGACCGTGACGTCGCGCAGCGTCGAGCCGTGAATCGCCAGCTCGTCGAAGCGCAGCGTCTGGAAGTCGCGCCCGCCGTCCTTCAACTCGGCCCTGCCCGCAGCCGCGAGCGTCCCCGCCCGCAGGTCGAAGCCCTCGATCGCGGCGACCGCTTCGCCCAGCATCGCCAAGGACAGCTCGAGCGCGCCGCCGTCCCCGGCCGGCTTCTCCCACCGCAGAAACGGCAGGGAGAGCCGAGCCTCCGCCAAGTCGGCCGAGACCGCGACCGTGCCGTTGTCGTCCTGGGCGATGGTCGCGACGGCGCCGACGCCCAGCGGACCCTCGACGTAGGGCGCCAGGTCGAGGCCGAGGGCGCGCCGGCCGGCGGCGTCGACCTCCGGCAGTTGGAGGTCGAGGCGCGTGCGAACCTCCGCCTCCCCGGTGAAATCCTCCTGCCAATCCATGATCGCCGGCACGCCCGCCAGACGCAGCGGCCCCGCGAGCGTGAGGCTATCGGTGTCGACCGTAAGGGCGAGGTTCATGTCGCTCGCGTCGCGGTCCAGAAGAAACTTGGCGACGCCGCCCTGGCGGATGTCCGCCGTCGCGCCGATGGCGATGCGCTCGAAGGTAATCTCGCCGACCAGGGGAATGGCGACGCTCAGCTCGGTCGCCACCTCGCCGGACGCGCTCGCCGGGTCGAGGTCGACCCGCTCGAGCAGGTTGAGCCGCTCGTGATCCAGCACCTCGAGCGCGGCGCGCACGGGTCCGGAAACGGTGCCCGCGATCTCGATCCGGGACTGGCCCGGCATGTCCAGAATATCGACCGAGGTCTCGCCGATTCTCAGCGCGCCCTCCCGCCCCTCGGACACCCGAAACTTCAGGTCCGGGCCGTCCAGGCTGGCGTGGCCCTGAACGTCGGTGATCGGCGGCAAGGGGCGGAGGTAATGGACCGTGAGGTCCTTCAGCTCGAACTGGCCAGCCAGGGACACCAGCTCGAAGGCGTCGGCCTCGCCCCCCGGCATCGCCGCCGCGAGCGTGAACCGCGCGTCCTCCACCCGCCCGGCGGTGATGTTCTCGGTGACCCACTCCCGGGCGCCGACCTCGACGTCCGGCGGCCAATAGTCCGCCAGCTCCTCGGCCGGAAGCGCCGAGAGCTGCGCGTCGGCCGCGATCTCGAGATCGCCGTCACGGTCGAGCAACGTGCCGGAGAGCGAGACCGACGGGCCGGGGCGCTCGGCGGCGCCGAACTCGAGCTTGGCCGAGCTCACGGTGAGGCGCCGCGTCGTGCCGTCGAACCGGCCCCGCAGGCTGAGGCCGGCCACCGCCTTCGGTTCGCGCAGGAAGGGCGGCGCCGATATTTCGCCGGCGCCGCCGGTCACGTCGAAGCTCGCCGAAGTCAGCTTGCCCTGCGGCGTCAGGCTGGCCTGAACGTGGGCCGCCAGGGGAACATGGAGCCCGGACAAGACCTCGGGCAGCGGCGCGACCGCCGCCAGGGCGTCGGCATTCAGGTCGGCCAATTGGCCGGCCACCGTGATCTTCTGTTGCGCCTGATCGAACAGCACCGCCAGGTCGGCGCTCGCCGTTTCCGCGCCGACGGCGACGTCGAGGCCCATGACGGCGGCCACGCCTCGCTCGTGGCGCCGCAGTTCCATTCGCGCCTCCGGGGCGAACCAGAAGGTGTTCAGCCGGCGATCGATGACGATGAGCTGGCCGTCGACCACCCGGACCACGTCGAGATAGTCGAGCGCCCGCCGGCGCTCGCGGGGCTCCATGAAGAGCTCGATCAGGGCCGGCAGGACGGCCGACAGCTCCGGCTCCGCTTCCTCGACCGGCACCGCCTCGGCGGCGCTTCGCGTCGCCAGAGAGAAGCGTCCGTCGGCCTCGCGCACCAAGGTGATCCGGGCGTCGATCACGTCGACCTCGGTCGCCGCGAACATGCCGCGCAGCAGGGCGCTCAGGCTGAGCGATACCGCCACCTCCGGCAGCGCGGCCAGGGTGGAGCCGTCGGCATTGAGGATCTGGGCGTTGCGGGCGCGCAGATCGAGGGTCCGCGCCCCTCCGCCCCAGGTCAGCAGGGTCTCCTTGACGTCGAGGCTCAGGCCCCGCTGGTTGTCGGCGAAGCTCTCTTCGAGGTAGGGCGTGACGAAATCGACCGATATCGGGCCCGTGGACAGCCGCCAAAGGGCGAGGCCGGCGACGAGGGCGACCAGGGCGATGACGCCGATGATTACTTCGGTAAGGATTTTGGCCGAACGTGCGATCACCGGCGCCCCCTACCAGCCCTTGACCCGAACAATCGCCTCTCGCACCTTGACCGGATGACCGTCAAGCCCGGCGAAGACGCTCAATTCTTTTTCTCGGACCCGGAGTCGTTGCCGCTGGTCGGCGACGGCGAACGGGCCGAAATCGGATTACAGCATTGGAAGGAACGGACCGCAAAGCTGGAAGATCCCCGCCTGCTTGAGTACGCTCGCGCGCTGCCCGACCATCCCTTGGCGGGCCGGCTGCTCCGCGCGATTCTCGCCGGCAGCCCGTTCCTCACCCAGTGCATCCTCCGCGACATTCCGTTCTTCCTGCATCTGCTGCGCGCCGGCCCCGACGCCGTCTTGCGCGACCTGGACCAGGAGCTGGACGCGCCGGGCGCCGACGATACGGACCGCCAGGCCCTGATGCAAACACTGCGCGTCGCGCGCCGGCGCGTCGCCCTCGCCGTCGCCCTCGCCGACCTGACCGGCGCCTGGCCGCTCGATCGGGTGACCGGGGCGCTGAGCGGCTTCGCCACGACCGCCCTGTCGCTCGGCCTCTCGCACCTGTTGCGCCAGGCCGCCGCGCGCGGCGAGCTGGCGCTCAGCCATCCCGAGCGGCCGCTGGAGGCGTGCGGCGTCGTGATCCTCGCCATGGGCAAGCTGGGTGCCGGCGAGCTCAACTATTCCTCGGACGTCGACATCATCGTCCTGTTCGACCCGGCCCGGATCGATTACCGCGGCCGGCGCAGCGCGCAGGAGGCCATGGTGCGCCTGACGCGAGACCTGGTCGCCGTGATGGAGGAGCGCACCGGCGACGGCTACGTCTGCCGGATGGACCTGCGCCTCAGGCCCGACCCGGCGGCCATGCCGCTGGCGCTGTCGGTCGACGCCGCCCTCACCTATTACGAGAGCATGGGTCAGAACTGGGAGCGCGCCGCCATGATCAAGGCCCGGCCGGTGGCCGGCGACCTCGCCATGGGCGCGGCATTCCTGCGCGAGCTGGAGCCCTTCGTGTGGCGCAAGAACCTGGATTTCTGGGCCATTCAGGACATCCACTCGATCAAGCGCCAGATCAACGCCCACAAGGGCGGCGGCGCGATCGCCCTGCCGGGCCACAACATCAAGCTCGGCCGCGGCGGCATTCGCGAGATCGAGTTCTTCGCCCAGACCCAGCAACTGATCTACGGCGGCCGCGATCCGCGGCTGCGCCCGGCGCGCACCACCGAGGCGCTGGCCGCGCTGGCCGCCGCCGGGCGCATCAATCCCGGCGCCGCCGAGAAGCTCAGCCAAGCCTACGATTTCCTGCGCCGGCTGGAGCATCGGCTGCAGATGATCGAGGACCAGCAGACCCACAGCCTGCCGGAGGACGACGCGGGCTTCGTCGCGCTCGCCGCCCTGATGGGCGAGAGCCAGCCCGTGGCCTTTTGCGCCGACGTGCTGCGCCAGTTGCGCCGGGTCGAGAGCTACTACGCCGAGCTGTTCGAGGAAGCGCCGTCGCTGGCGGCGCCGGGCAACCTGGTGTTCACCGGCGGCGAGCCCGAGCCTGCCACGCTCGAGACCTTGCAGCAGCTCGGCTTCGCCGACGGCCAGGTGGTCTTCAACCTGGTGCGCGGCTGGCACCACAGCCGCCATCGCGCCACCCGCAGCACGCGGGCGCGCGAGCTCCTGACCGAGCTGATGCCGGCCCTGCTCGAGGCCCTGGGCCGCACCCTCAACCCGGACGCCGCGCTCGCCAAGTTCGACGAGTTCCTCTCGGGCCTACCGGCCGGCGTGCAGCTCTTTTCCCTACTGCACGCCAATCCGAGCCTGCTCGATCTGCTGGCCGAGATCATGGGCACGGCCCCGGCGCTCGCTGACCACCTGAGCCGCAACCCGGGCCTGCTCGACGCCGTCCTGGCGCCGGACTTCTTCGCACCGCCGCCGAGCCACGCCGCCATGGCCGAGGAACTGAAGGACCGGCTGGCGCGGGCCAGGGATTTCCAGGACGTGCTCGACCTGTCGCGGCGCTGGGCCAACGACCGCAAGTTCCAGGTCGGCGTCCAGATCCTCCGCCACACCAACGCCCTGGCCGAGACCAGCGGCGCCTTGAGCGACATCGCGGACAGCATCATCGCGGCGCTCTACCCGCCGGTGCTGGCGGAGTTCGTCGAGGCCCACGGCCGGCTGCCCGGCGCCGAGCTGGCGATCCTCGGCCTCGGCAAGCTGGGCAGCGGCGAGATGACCGTGAGCTCCGATCTCGACCTGATCTTCATCTACGACTGCGACGAGGCGATCGACGCCTCCGACGGCGCCAAGCCGCTCGCGCCCAGCCACTACTTCGCGCGGCTGTCGCAGCGCCTGATCAACGCCCTCACGGCGCCGACCGGCGAGGGCCGGCTCTACGAGATCGACATGCGCCTGCGCCCCTCCGGCCAGTCCGGGCCGATCGCCACCTCGCTCTCCGGCTTCCGCCGCTATCAGGAGATGGAGGCGTGGACCTGGGAGCACATGGCGCTGACCCGCGCCCGGGTGATCAGCGGCTCGCCGGCGCTGGCCGGCCGGATCGAGGCGGCGCTGAAGAAGGTGCTGACCAAGAAGCGGGACCCGGACCGGCTGGTGGCCGAGGTCGCCGACATGCGCCAACGCATCGACCGGGAGTTCCCGGCACGCAGCCTGTGGGACATGAAGTACCTGCGCGGCGGGCTGGTCGACCTCGAGTTCCTCGCCCAGTACCTGCAGCTCCGCCACGCCCGGGCGCATCCGCAGGTGCTGGCCGGGCGGACCGACCTCGCCTTCGCCCGGCTGGCGGAGGTCGGCGCGCTCGACGGCGCGCGCGCCCGGCAGCTCGTCGACGCGGTCATGCTGGTGCGCGCGGTCCAGGGCTTCCTGCGCCTCACCGTCGGCCCGTCCTTCGACGAGGCCGCCGCCGGCGAGGGCCTCAAGGCCTCCCTGGCCGCGGCCGCCGGCGCTCCCGATTTCCCGGCGCTCAAGGCCCGGCTGCTGGCCACCGCCGAGGGCGTGGCGGAGGTCTACGAGCAGACGATCGACGCGCCCGCCGCCGAGGCCCGCGCGCGCTCGTCCATGGCGGACGGGGCCGTCACAGAGGAGCCCGCCCCGTGAGCCTCGCCGCCGCCGCGGTCGGCGTGCTCGAGACCGCCGACGCGGCCGAAAAGGCGGCGGCCAGCCAGGCGGCGGCCCGCGCCTGGCGGGACGGCGCCATCGAGACGGTCGGCC
>JAWWCG010000201.1:0-6414 GCA_033720555.1 Kiloniellales bacterium
ACCACGGCCTCGAGATCCGCCCGGTCGCGCGCCGCCGGCGCCACTCCAGCCACCTCGAGATAGCGCGCCAGGTTCGCCGCCGCGCACTCTGCCTGATGGGCCGCCTGTTGAACGGGCGGCTGCGTCTCGGCGGCGCGCGGCGGCAGGGCGTCGACCAGCATTGCCTGCTCGATGCGCTCGGCCGCCAGCTCGCAGCCCTTGACGCGCGAGCGCAGGTCGGCGAGCCGCGCATCGTCCGCGCCCGCCAAGCCTTTCAAGTGCCGGCGCGCCGCGCGGAGCGGGCGCACCACGGCGCCTTGCCAATCGACGACCGCCGCGACAAGCCGCACGATGTCGGCGGCGTCCAGGCGCCGCGCCCGGGCGCCGGCCCAGCAGCAGTAGAGCAGGAGATTGACGTCGAGCCCGTGGCGGTCCTGGAGCGCGAGGCAGGCCTCCGCCACGCCGGGACGGCCGTAGAGCGAAAGGGAGAACTCCCAGAACGGGTTGTCCGACTCCGATTCCACCTCGGCAGTGTTCCCGATCGCCTGGCGAAAGCAAGCCCAACTCGATAGTGGGCGCGGGCGTGGGCGCGGGCGTGGGCGCGAGCATGGGCGTGGGGGGACGCGGTCGACAGCGACTCCCCAGCCTCACCGCGATTTGGTATACTTCCAGAGTCTTAAGTCGTCGGACTGGCGGTTGAAGCGAACTCGCAGAGGATGGACGAGGCTCAAATCGAGGTCCTCCGGCAAAGGCTGGCTCGGCTGCACAGCGAGCACAGGGATCTTGACGACGTGATCACCCAGATCACCGGCAGCGGGTCCTTCGATCAGCTGCAGATACAACGCCTGAAAAAACGCAAGCTGATGCTGAAGGACCAGATCCTGCAGCTTGAAAGCGAGCTTTTGCCCGACATCATTGCCTGACGCCCGACGGGCGCACAGCGACGAGAGTTCGCCGCGCTAGGCGGCGGCGCGGTGGGGTTTTGGCGTTCTCTTGCGCGCGTACATCGCGCGGTCCGCCGCGTGCAGGGCGTCGTCCACCCGCTCGGTCCCGACGAAGGTGTGCACGCCGCAGGCGACGCGGACCCTGAGCGCCCCGCCGTTCCAGGCGACCGGCCGCTCCTCGATGGCCTCGGCCAGGCTGCGCGCCTTGGCCAGTGCGGCCGCGCCGTCGATTTGCGCCAGGATCACCGCGAACTCGTCGCCGCCGAGCCGGCCGACCACGTCGAAACTGCGCACGTTTTCAACCAGCACGCTCGCCACGTGGCGCAGCGCCGCGTCGCCGGCGCCATGGCCGAAACAGTCGTTGATCCGCTTCATGTCGTTCACGTCGAGATAAACCAGGCTGCTGGGCGCCCGGTAGCGCTCGGCGAAGGCCAGCGAGCGTTCGAGCTCGCGGATGAACGCCCGCCGGTTGAGGCCCGGCGTCAAGGCGTCGCGGTCCGCCAAGGCCTCCAGAGCCAACGCCCGCTTCTTGGCGCGTTCGAGATCCCGGTGCAGGCGCCCCACCTCGCGGAACAGCCGGTCCAAGGCGCCGCGAGTGCGCGGCGTCAGCTCGCAGTCCGGGATCCCCAGCAGGGCGGCGGAGTCCGCCGGATCGACGCCGGCCGGACGCCGGCCGGCCCGTGCCGCCAGCGCGGCGGCGACGCGCGACACGCCGGCGTGCCGCTCGATCCCATGCCTGTCGCCCAGTTTCATCGGCCTATTCACCGGCCCAATCATCGGCCTCGCTCACCCCGTGGCGCCGTGGCGCCGCCTCGCCGCCGGCCCGCCAAGGCTCCGGGGGGCGGGGCGGCGGCTCGAAGTCTCGCCAAAGGCTAAACAGTTTTGGTAAACGGAACCTTCACGGCCGGCGCATTTCACTCGCGACGGCGAGGACGGCCCACCGCCGCCTGCCGCCGCCTGCCGCCGCCTGCCACGCCGCCTGCCGCCGCCGCGAAGCCGGCCGGCCGCGCTTGCATCGCCTCTTGCCTGCCGGGATAATGCGCGCCCCGAACGAGACCGCCCCGACCCGGCCGGCGAGGCAGCGGGTCCGGGCTTCCACCGGCAGCGAGCGGACGAAGGTCGCGACATGGCGAAGGATGGGCCGACGGTCGGCATCATAATGGGCAGCCAGTCCGACTGGCCGACCCTGCGCCACGCCGCCGAGACGCTCGAGGCGCTCTCGGTCCCCTATGAGACCCGCATCGTCTCGGCCCATCGCACGCCGCGCCGCCTGGTCGACTACGCCGCCTCGGCCCGGGACCGGGGCCTCAAGGTGATCATCGCCGGCGCCGGCGGGGCGGCCCATCTGCCCGGCATGACCGCCGCGCTGACGCCCCTGCCCGTGTTCGCCGTGCCGGTCGAAAGCAAGTCCCTCAAGGGCCTGGACAGCCTGCTGTCGATCGTCCAGATGCCGGGCGGCGTGCCGGTCGGCACGCTCGCCATCGGCCGCGCCGGCGCCGTCAACGCCGCCCTGTTGGCCGCCGCCGTCCTGGCGCTCGCCGACGCCCGGGTGGCGGCCGCCCTAGACCAATGGCGGGCGCGGCAGACGGCCGAGGTGGCCGACGCCCCGAGCGACACGGACTGAGCGGCGATGGCGCTTGAGCTCGACGGGCCGCTCGCTCCCGGCGCGGTCATCGGCATCCTCGGCGGCGGCCAGCTCGGCCGCATGGCGGCCCTGGCGGCGGCCCGGCTGGGCTACCGCTGCCATATCTATTGCCCGGACGCCGACGCCCCGGCCGCCCAGGTGACCGACCGCGCGACCGTCGCGGCCTACGACGACGAGGCCGCCCTCGCCCGCTTCGCCGGCGCGGTCGACGTGGTCACCTTCGAGTTCGAGAACATCCCCTTCGCCACCGTCGAGCGGCTCGGCGCCCTGGCGCCGCTGCGGCCCTCGGCCGAGGTGCTGCGGATCTGCCAGGACCGCGGCCTGGAAAAGGACTTCTGCCGCGGCCTCGGCGTCCCCACCGCCGGCTACGCCCGGGTCGCCAACCCCGACGAGCTGGCGGACGCCATCGCGGCCCTCGGCACCCCTTGCGTCCTCAAGACGGCGCGCCTCGGCTACGACGGCAAGGGCCAGGCGCTGATCGAGGCGGGCGGCGATCCGGCGGCCGCCTGGGCCGCCATGGCCGGCCACGCCCCCTCGGCGAGCGGGATCCTCGAGGCCTTCGTCGACTTCGCGCTGGAGATCTCGGTGATCGTCGCGCGCGCCGCCGACGGCACCACCAGGAGCTACGTGCCGGTCGAGAACCGACATCGCAACCACATCCTCGACCGCACCCTCGTCCCCGCCGAGATCGCGCCCGATGTGGCGGCCCGCGCCGACGCCGTCGCCCGGGGCCTGGCGGAGGGGCTCGGCCTGATCGGCCTGCTGGCGGTCGAGATGTTCGTCACCAAGGACGGCCAGGTGCTGGTGAACGAGCTGGCGCCGCGGCCGCACAACTCCGGCCATTGGACGATCGACGCCGCGCTCACTTCGCAGTTCGAGCAGTTCGTGCGCGCGGTGGCCGGGCTGCCCCTGGGGGCGACCGCGCGCCACGGCGACGCCGAGATGCGCAACCTGCTGGGCGACGAGGCCGACGCCTGGCGCGAGATCCTCTCGGACCCGGCCGCCAAGCTGCACCTCTACGGCAAGGCCGAGGCCCGCCCGGGCCGCAAGATGGGCCACGTGACGCGGCTGAAATCGAAGAGCTAGTCGAAGACCTTGGGCGGATCACCAGCCGCCGCCGCCACCGCCGCCGCCGCCGCCGCCCGAGGATCCGCCGCCGCCCGAGCCGCTGCTCGAGCCGGGGGCCGTCGAGGCCGCCGCGATCGCGCCGGAAAAGCCGCTGCCCAGATTGCTCGCGAAGCTGCCGAAATCGCCGTCGAAGCCGCGCCCGGAATACCAGCGCGGGCGATAGCGGCCGTTGGGCCGGCCCTGGGCCTGGCCGGCGTGGGCGAGGACGTCGGAGAACTGCTCGCTCCAGGCCTGCTCGACGCCGAGCGCCAGGGCGTAGGGCAGGAAACGCTCGAACAGCTCGGGCGTGCGCTCCGGCGGATTGTGGAAGTTCATGCGGTCCTTCTCGGCGACCGAGAGATAGTCGGCGAAGCCTTCGATCTGGTCCATCATCCGCCGGCCGAGCCGCGTCGGGGCCTTCAGCAGATGGTAGAACAGCAGGTTGATCAGCTGGATGATCACCAGAATGACGGCGGCGCCCAGCGAGGCCGATTGGACGAGGGCGCCGAGGCCCATGAGCTCGCCGGCGAAGAACGGCAGGGCGAACAGGGTGGCGAACAGCGCCTTGCCGGAGCCGAGCAGGCTGCCGGTGGCGAGCGCGGCGCGCCAGCCCCGCCAGACCTGGCGGGCGAGAAAATAGACGGCCACCGTCCACACGCTGAGCCACAGGCACAGGAAGGCGGAGCCGGCCGGATCGTCGGACGCCACCACCAGCAGGCCCAAGGCGAGGAACGACAGCGCGAGCCCCGGCACGAAGTACTTGGTGTTGCGCACGAAATAGATCTTCTCGAACTCGGTGCGCAGCCACCCCTTGAGGGCCTTCTGGGCGGACTTGAGCTTCTTGTGATTGGCCTGCTTGAGCTCGATCGACTTGCGGCCGTGTGAGAAGAGTTTACGGTAAGCCGCTCTTTCGCCTGGAGAAAGATGCTCCTCGCGGCCGCCCTTCTCCAGGGTGTAGGTCTTGTCGGCGCCCTCCTTGATGGTGACGGCGCCCTTCACCGCCAGGCTCACCACCGCGGCGGTGAAGGTCTTGTCGTCGAAACCCATGCGGGTGACGTAGCGCGCCGCGGCGGGCGAGAAGCCCTTGGGCGGCTCGTAGCGGGCGACGATGGTGCCGCGCCGCGGGTCCTGGCCGACGAAGACCCAGACGAAGATGTAATAGGCGGTGAGCAGGGCGAGGCCAATCAGCCCGGCGATCAGGACGCTGTTGTCGTCGATCAGATAGGCCAGCTTCTGGGCCTCGCTCGGGCGCGCGACCACCCCTTGCGGCCAGGAGACCGCGACGGTCAGGCCTTCGCGCTTGCCGAGCGGCCGGGTGGTCTCGAACAGGATGCCGTCGCCGCGGCGATCGGTCCGGAAGTCCTGCTTGGTCTCGCCCTGCCGGCCGGTGTAGCCGGCATGCTCCAGGAGCGTCGCGCCGTCGGGCAGATGGACCCGCGCGCCGGCCCGCTCGATCTCGAAGTCCCAGCCGTTGCCGGTGACATTCCAATAGAGCTCGTCGTAGCCGTCGAAGAAGCCGAGCTGCCGGTCGGTGCGGTAGTCGATGGTGTAGACGTGCTGGCCCTTGGGGACGAAGACGTCCTTGTCGCCGATGTAGAGGCGCACGCCGTTGGCGATGCGCTCGGTGCGGTAGGGCTCCGGCCGGCCGTCGCGCAGCACCGTCAGGACGTCGAAATCGACCACGATCTTATTGTTGAAGCGGTCTCTGTAAGTGGTTGGGAAATCTCTATATATGCCCCGCTTGATCGACCGTCCCTCGGCGACGACGGTAATCGTCTCGCGCACCGTCATGGTGGCGTCGGGATGCACCCAGATCTCGCTGTCGAAGTTGACGATCCGCTCGCGGGCCTGGGCGCCGCCGGCCAGCGCCGCGCCCAGCGCGGTCAGGACCGCGACCAGGCCGACCGTGACCGCGGCCAGGACGAGGGCGCGCCTCACCCGGGCCAGTCCCGCCAGGCGCGCCAGTGGCGCGCCATGGCCGGGGGTTGTCGGAGTCGGGCGCATGGGCTTGGGCGGCCGGCGGCGGCGCGCGGCCGTCAGTCGAAGCGGACCGGAACCGGCTGGCGCGCCGCGGACTCGCCCTCTTCCAGCTCGAAGAACTCGGCCTTGATGAAGCGGAAGGCGCGCGCCACCAGGTTGCTCGGGAACTGATCGACCTTGGTGTTGTTGTCGCGCACGACGCCGTTGTAGTAGCGCCGCGCCGCCTGGATCTTGTCCTCGACCTCGGCCAGGTCGTTCTGCAGGCTGAGGAAGTTCTCGTTGGCCTTGAGATCCGGATAGGCCTCCGCGAGCGCGAACAACGACTTGAGCGCGCTTGTTAAGATGTTTTCTGAGCGCGCCTGCTGCTCCGGCGTGCCCTGGTTGGCCATCGCCTCGGAGCGCGCCTGGACCACCTTCTCGAGGGTGCCCGCCTCGTGGCGGGCGTAGCCCTTCACCGTCTCCACCAGGTTGGGGATTAGGTTGTAGCGGCGCTTCATCTGCACCTCGATGTCGCTCCAGGCCTCGCCGACGCGCACCCGCAGGCTGACGAAGGCGTTGTAGGTGACGACGACGTAAAGCCCGGCGAGAACCAGGAGTCCGAGGAGGATGTAGAGGGCGGTCATGGCGTGCGAACGGATCGAGTGGCGGTGCGTGCCCGGCGGGCGCTACGGGTCTACGCGCCCGGCCTTAAGGATTCGTTAATCCTGCGGCTACCGGCGCGCGAAGCCGCCGAAACCGCGGGGCCCGCGCCCCGCCATG
>JAWWCG010000202.1:0-6407 GCA_033720555.1 Kiloniellales bacterium
CAGGGCCCGAAGATCGCCGGATGGCCCGGCACGATCAGGTTGACGTAGACCAGGGCCCCGAGGACCTCGGCCACTTCCTGGACCACGGCGCCGGCGAGCGCGGCGGGGCTGGTCGCCCCCGCCTGGCCGGCCGCCAGCAGCAGGATCGGCATGCCGCCGCGCACCCCCGCCTCGAGGCAATGGCAGGCGTCCTGGGCGAACTTCATCGGCGGCACGACGAAGCAGTTGGACATGCTGACGAAGGGCCGCGCGCGCCACTTGTCCTCGCCGCCGGCGATCGCGTGCAGCATGGCGAGGGATTCCTCGACATGCTCGGGCTGGACGAAGCTGGTGCCGACGTGCTTCGCCGTCCCGGAGACGCAGGCATAGCAGGTGTTGAGGTCGAGCTCGCGCGGGTCCTCCATGTCGCGGGCGACCATGGAGCGTTGGAAGAAGTGGATGTTGTCCATGCGGTCGACCAGCCGCGCCGCGTCGTAGAGGTCGGCGAGGGTCGACTCGCGGTAGCTCCGGGTCTCCAGGTCGACCACGTGGACCGCCGCCCCGGCGGTGCCGAAATAGACCTTCCTGCCCCACGGCTCCATGTCGTGCTTGGGATCCTGGCCGGGCAGCACGAAGTGGCGCGCCGCCTTGGCCAGCATGTCCTCGACCATGGCGCGCGGGATCAGCAGCCGGCCCTGGTCGCTCAGCGTGGCGCCGGCCTCGGTGAACAGCTCGATGCAGGAGGGAATGGCCTCGGAGAAGCCGACCTGTTCCAGCACGTCGAGGGCGGCGCGGTGAATGCGCTCGACCTCGGCGTCGGAGAGCGGCTTGTAGTCGCCGCCTTCCATGCCGGGGCGCACCGCGCGCTTGGACTCAGGGATCGGGGCGGCGCGCAACTCGCGCCGCGCCTCGCGCCCGCCGCGCCGCCGAACGGCGGCTTCCGTTTCGTTCATGCCCTCGACTCCCCGCGCCGCGGAGCCCCGGCCCGGCGGCTCAACCCGTTCAGGGTAAAGCTGAAAACTTGACCCTTCGCAAGCGTCTTTTGCGGCGCTAAGAAGAGTCCCCTTCCCGCCCGAGCGATAGGAGGCTGAAATGGCCGACGGGCTTGCCGACAAACGCATCCTGATCACCGCGGGCGGCGCCGGGATCGGCCGCGCCATCGCCAACGCCTTCGCGATCGCCGGCGCGCGGGTCGAGATCTGCGACATCGACGCCGAGGCCCTGGCGGCGGTGCGCCAGCGCTGGCCCGCGATCGGCACGACGCTGGCCGACGTCGCCGACCCCGAGCAGGTCGACCGCCTGTTCGACGAGGCCTTGGCGCGCCTCGGCGGCCTCGACGTCATGGTGAACAACGCCGGCATCGCCGGACCGACCGCGACGGTCGAGGACTGCGAGCCCGAGGACTGGCGGCGCACGCTGGCGGTCAACCTGGACGGCACCTTCTACTGCAGCCGCCGCGCCGTCCCGCCGATCAAGGCCGCCGGCGGCGGCGCCATCGTCAACATGTCGTCGTCGGCCGGGCTGTTCGGCTATCCCCGGCGCAGCCCCTACGTCGCCGCCAAGTGGGCCATCATCGGCTTCACCAAGACGCTGGCAATGGAGCTCGGCCCCTACGGCATCCGCGCCAACGCCATCTGCCCCGGTCCGGTCGCCGGGCCGCGCATGGACCGGGTGATCGCGGCCCAGGCCGCGGCGCGCGGCGTGCCCGAGCAGGAGATCCGGGACGGCTACACCCGCAACGTCTCCCTGCGCAGCTTCGTCGAGCCGGAGGACATCGCCAACGCGGTGATCTATCTCTGCTCGCCGGCCGGCGCCAAGGTCTCCGGCCAGGCGTTCCCGGTGGACGGCCACACCGAGAGCCTGTCTGACTGACCTCTCGTCCGCGACGGGCGCGTCAGTCGGCGCGGTCGATCAGATGGACGAAGGCGCCCATGACGCTGCCCCGGCGACAGCCCGCCGGACCCAGCTCGCGGCCGCGGGCGTCGCGGCAGGCGAACAGCGGCGTCGCCCCCTCGTCGCCGACGAGCCGGGCGAAGTGGAACTCGTGGCCGCGAAAGCCCGCGCCCTGCGGCCCGAGCGGACCCTCGGCGGCGAGCCGCGCCTGGCGATAGCCGAGCGTCATGCGCGGCGCGGCGAAGCTGGTCTCCACCGGCAACAGGCCGAGCATGGCGTGGCGTTCGCCCGCCGCGTCCGTCAGGCCGCGGCCCAGCGCCATGTAGCCGCCGCATTCGCCGTAGACCGGCGCGCCGTCCTCCGCCCGGCGCCGCAGGCCCGCCATGAAACGGCCGGCCTCGGCGAGGCGTCCGGCGTGCAGCTCCGGATAGCCGCCGGGCAGGAAGACCGCGTCGGCTGCGGCGTCCGGCGGCTCGTCGGCGAGCGGCGAGAACGGCGCGATCTCCGCCCCCGCGGCGCGCCAGGCCTGCAGTACGTGGGGATAGGCGAAGGCGAAGGCGGCGTCGCGCGCCACCGCGATGCGCTGGCCGAGAGGCGGCAGGGCGGGCGCCGCCGCGCCGCCGGCGTCGACGTGGGCCGCGGGGCGGGCGAGCGCCAGCAGCGCCTCGACATCGACCGCGTCGCCGACCCAAGCCGCCGCCCGGTCCAGGAACGCTTCGAGATCGCCGTGCTCCGCCGCCTGCACCAGGCCGAGGTGGCGGCTGGGCAGCGCGAGCGCCTCGCGCCGCGGCAAGGCGCCCAGCACCGGCAGGCCGAGCGGCCGACAGGCCCGGCGCAGGACCTCTTCGTGGCCGGGGCCGCCGGTGCGGTTGAAGAGAACGCCCGCGACCTCCACGCCGGGACGGAAACCGGCGTAGCCGCGGACCAGCGCGGCGGCGGACGCGCCCATGCCGCGCGCGTCGACCACCAGCAGCACCGGCCAGCCGGTCGTCGCGGCGAGGTCGGCGGTCGAGCCGTCCGGCCCGGCCCCCTCGCCCGCCTCGTCCCATGCGCCATCCACCGGCGCGCCGTCGAACAGGCCCATGACTCCCTCGACGAGGACCACGGCGGCGCCCTCGCCGGCGCGCGCGATGTTCGCCCGCAGGGTGGCGGGCCGCATGGCCCAGGTGTCGAGGTTGACGCACCCCCGGCCGCTCGCCGCCCGGTGAAACGCGCCGTCGATGTAGTCCGGGCCGACCTTGGCCGAGGCGACGGCGACGCCGGCCCGGCGCAGGTGGCTGAGCAGCGCCAGGGTGACGAGGGTCTTGCCGCTGCCGGAGGCGGGTGCGGCGACAATCAGGCCTCGGGTCACGCCGTCATCTCCCGGCCAGCATCCGGCCACCCCGCAGCGCCCCCCAGGGACCCCCAGCGACCCCCCGGCGAGCGCGCGGTCATCCCGCCGCCTGGCCGCGCTTGGACCCCAAGGGATCGGGCTCGAGCGCCCGCCCGGCGAGCGCCCCCAGCCAGTCGAGCCCGCGGCGCAGCGCGACCACCCGGCCGACCACCACCAGGCAGGGCGGTTCGATGGCCGCCGCGACGGCGTCGGCGTGACAGCGCGCCAGGCTGGTTTCCAGCACCCGCTGGTCCTCGGTCGAGGCCTTGCTGACGATCGCCACCGGCTCGTCCGGCCCGCGCCCGGCGTCCAGCAGGCGCTCGGCGATGTGCGCCAGGTGCTTGAGGGCCATGTAGAGGACGATGACCGGCGAGCCCCGCGCGAGCGCCGGCCAGTCGAGGTCGTCGGGCACCTGGCCGGTCAGGCTGTGGCCGGTCAGGAAGGTGACGGCCGAGTTGGTGTCGCGGTGGGTGACGGGAATGCCGGCGTAGGCGAGCCCGCCGATGCCCGCGGAGATGCCCGGCACGATGCGGAACGGCACGCCGGCCTCGACCAGCGCCAGCGCCTCCTCGCCGCCGCGCCCGAAGACGAAGGGATCGCCGCCCTTGAGGCGCAGGACCCGCAGGCCCTCCCGCGCGAACTGGATCAGCCGGCGCGAGATGTCGGCCTGCTGCGGCGAGGGCCGGCCGCCGCGCTTGCCGGCGTACTCGAGCCGGGCCTCCGGGCGCGCCAGCCGCAGCACCCCCTCGCCCACCAGGGCGTCGTAGACCACCACGTCGGCCTGGCCGAGGGCGCGATGGGCGATCAGGGTGAGCAGGCCCGGCTCGCCGGGCCCGGCGCCGACGAGCCACACCCAGCCGGGCTCGAGATCGGGCAGATCGGGAAGCTCTCTTGTCATTGCGGAAACTCTACTGTTCGCCCGCGCCCGCGCCCAGGAATTC
This sequence comes from Kiloniellales bacterium, assembly GCA_033720555.1. Taxonomy (GTDB): domain Bacteria; phylum Pseudomonadota; class Alphaproteobacteria; order Kiloniellales; family JAKSDN01; genus CALJXB01. The sequence goes on from JAWWCG010000202.1 coordinate 4,186, forward strand.
ATGGCGCCGCTCGGCCGGGCGAAGGATGGACCAGGCGTCAATCGCCGGCGACCGACTCCTCGTAGCCGCGGTATTGCGGCAGCCCGTCGGCGATCTCGTAATAGCCGCCCTTGCTCTCGACGAAGATATGCTTGGCCATGCGCAGCCGGTTCGGCTCGTCGATCGCGGCGGCGAGGATGCCGCAATAGTCCTGGTCGAGGCGCCGCCAGAACAGGGTCGAGCCGCAAACCGAGCAAAAGCCGCGCTCCGCGAGCGGCGAGGCCCGGTACCAGGTGATCTTGTCGGCGCCCTCGAAGTCCATGTCGCTGGTCTTCGCGCCGGTGCTCGCGTAGCGGTGGCCCGATTGCTTGCGGCACTGCGAGCAGTGGCACTCGGTCACCTCCGGCCGCACGTCCCGGGCGCGGTAACGCACCGCCCCGCAGTGGCACCCGCCGCTCACCTCCAGCAGACTGTCGCTCATAACGCCTCCTTGTTCAGCGCGCTGCGCCGCCATAGCCATAGCGCCAGATCGCGCCCGCCGCAATCGGCCGCTTCGGCGAGCGGCCATCCGAGCGGCACCCGACATAAAACCGCAACCGTCGACGTGGCAGGAAGCGAATCGGTCGGCTTCCGAGTCGCAAGAGGACCGGCGTTCCGTCGGGGCCGGGCAATCCGGTCGCGTTCGGCTTACCAGCCCGTCGCGTCAGCCTCATAGGGCGGTATTGCGAAGGAATTGAAGAGGGGAACTGTCATGCTTGCGAGACTCCGCATGCTCTTTTACGGGCGGTCACCCAAGTTCGAGGCCTTCTCGATCTTCGACCACCGGGTCTTTCAGATCTGAGCCACATAGCCGGGTGGCCCGAGGCGCGGGTCACCGGCGGTTCAGCCACGCGCGGTATTGCGCCCGGTCCCGCCTGGCGAGGGCCGCGCGCGCGGCCGGGTCGGCGCCGGCCGGCCTGGCCATCAGGTTCGGCGATTCCGCCCAGGCCAGGACGTCGCGATGGTCGGCGCAGGCCGTGGCGACGTAGTGCTCCAGATGGGGGGACGTCGACTCCTCGCACAGCTTGAGGATGGCGAGGTGCACCCGCTCGCGCGCGCGGTGATGTCCCTCGGCGCCGTAGCGGTCGAGCACCGCCAGAACCTCGCCCACCGCCCGCCCGGGGAAGACGTGGCGGATCTTGCGAACCACCAAGGCGCGCGTCGCTTCGACCAGGGTGCCGGTCCTCCAGGCTCGCCGTGAGCGGCGCCGTCGAGCCTAACCGCAACGCCCTGCGATAATCCTAACTCCTGCGACCTCGTCGTCCCTCGTCAGCGGCGCCCCGGCGCGCCTATAATCCCCGCCATGTCGCGTATTCCCGAAGGTCCCTTGCGCCGGGGTTGGACCACCGGCGCCTGCGCCACCGCCGCCACCGCGGCGGCCTACACGGCGCTCTTGACCGGCGTCTTTCCGGACCCGGTCACCATCCGCCTGCCCAAGGGGCAAACGCCGAGCTTCGCGCTGGCCCAACGCGCGCTCGCGCCGGGCGAGGCCTCGGCCGGCGTCGTCAAGGACGCCGGCGACGATCCCGACGTCACCCACCAGGCCCTGGTGGTGGCGCGGGTGCGCCCCGGCGCGCCCGGCGCCGGCGTCGCCTTCAGGGCCGGCGAAGGCGTCGGCACCGTCACCCGCGCGGGCCTGCAGCTCGCGGTCGGCGAGCCGGCCATCAATCCCACGCCCCGGCGCATGATGAGCGCGGCGGTGCGCGAGATCGCCGAGCAGCATTCGGCCCAGCCGGACCTGGAGATCGAGATCTCGATCCCCGGCGGCGAGGCGCTCGCCCGGAAGACGCTCAACGGCCGGCTCGGCATCGAGGGCGGCCTGTCGGTTCTCGGCACCACGGGGATCGTCATCCCCTATTCCTGCTCGTCCTGGATTCACTCGATCCATCGCGGCATCGACGTCGCCCGCGCGGCCGGCCTGACGCACGTCGCGGCGGCGACCGGCTCGACCTCCGAGGCGGCGGTGCAGAAGCTCTACCGCCTGCCGGAGACGGCGCTGATCGACATGGGCGACTTCGTCGGCGGCACGCTCAAGTACCTGCGCGCCCACCCGGTCGCGCGGCTCACGCTGGCCGGCGGCTTCGGCAAGTTCTGCAAGCTCGCCCAGGGCGCCCTCGACCTCCACTCCGGGCGCAGCCGGGTCGACATCGACGACCTGGCCGACTGCCTCGCCGGGCTCGGCGCCGCGCCGGCGCTGGTCGCCG
>JAWWCG010000203.1:0-6370 GCA_033720555.1 Kiloniellales bacterium
CGGCCGGGCCGGAAGTCGACGGTGCGGCGTTGGCGCGGAATCTCCCCGGCCGCGGTGGTCTCGCTCGCCTCGCCGCCGCACAGCTCGGCGATCAGCTTGGCCGCCACGGCGACGCCCCAGTCGGCGCTCTCCGGGTCGAGGCCGCGTTCGAAGCGGTAGCGCGCGTCGGAGAGAATGCCGAGCTTGCGGCCGGTGGCGGCGACCCGCACCGGGTCGAACAGCGCCACCTCGAGAAACACCTCGGTCGTGGCCTCGGTGCAGCCGGAGAGCTCGCCGCCCATGACGCCGCCGATCCCCACGGGCGTGCCGTGGGGCCCGGTCTCGTCGGCGATCACCACCATGTCGGGGTCCAGCGCGTAGGTCTTGCCGTCGAGGGCCAGGATCTCCTCGCCGGGCCGGGCCATGCGCATGGTGAGGTCGCCCTGGATCTTGGCGGCGTCGAACACGTGGAGCGGCCGGCCGAGGTCGAAGGTGACGAAGTTGGTGATATCGACCAGCGCCGAGATCGGCCGCAGGCCGATCGCCCGCAGGCGCCGCTGCAGCCAGGCGGGGCTGGGGCCGTTGACGACGCCGCGGAAGGTCTTGCCGGCGACGTAGGGGCAGGCGTCCCGCAGCTCCGCCGGCAGGTCGCGCCGCCACTTGATCGGGCTCTCGCCGCGGCCGGCGATCTCGGGCACCTCGAAGGGCGTCAGCCGGCCCAGGCCCGCCGCCGCCAGATCGCGGGCGACGCCGCGCACCCCCAGGCAGTCGCCCCGGTTCGGCGTGATGGCGATGTCGATCACCGGGTCGTCGAGGCCGAGCAGCTTGGCGAAGGCCTCGCCGACCGGCGCGTCGTCGTCCAGCTCGATGATGCCCTCGTGCTCGTCCGACAGGCCGACCTCGCGCTCGGAGAGCAGCATGCCGTTCGACTCCTCGCCGCGGATCTTGCTCTTCTTGAGCGCCAGGCCGGTGCCCGGAATAGTGCTGCCGGCCGGCGCGAAGACGCCCTTCATGCCGGTGCGCGCGTTGGGCCCGCCGCACACCACCTGGACCTCGCCGGAGCCGGTCTCGACGATGCAGACCTTGAGCCGGTCGGCGTTGGGATGGGGCCGCGCCTCCTTCACGTAGCCCACCGTGAAGGGCGCGAGCGCGGCCGCCCGGTCCTCCACGTCCTCCACCTCGAGGCCGATCATGGAGAGCGTGTCGACGATCGCCGCCAGGGGCGCGTCGGTCTCGAGGTGGGTCTTCAGCCAGCTCAGGGTGAACTTCATGGGTTCCGGCCGCAGGTGGTCGCTTTCGGCGCGGGATTATGTCCCAGATCGGAGCCGAAGGAGCAAGCCGCTTGTCCGCGCCCGCCGGGTCCGGCCGGCCTCCCGGCGGTCGGCGCCCGACGGCGGATTGCCGAGGACCCGGCCGCGGCGATAGATTTGACGCCGGCCTACCCCCAACCACCCAAGGACGGAGCGCGCCGTGACGATCCAGAGCCCGGGCGACGACAGCTACAACGGCCTCGACAAGGCCGAGGAGACGCTGGCGAGCCGTTACTACTTCGACACCGCCCACCACGAGCGCGAGCTGGCGGCCATCTGGTACCGCAATTGGGTCTACCTGTGCCGCGCCGCGGCGCTCGAGGCGCCCGGCAGCTACCGCACCTTCGAGCTCGGCACGCAACAGATCCTGCTGCTGCGCGACGAGGCCGGCGCCTTGCGCGCCTTCCACAACACCTGCCGCCACCGCGGCTCGCGCCTGTGCCCGTCTGCCTCCGGGAGGTTCGCCGCCAAGCGCATCGTCTGCCCCTACCACCGCTGGACCTATTCGCTCCAGGGCAAGCTCCAGCGCACCTCGTCGCTGGCCGAGCCCGCCGGCTTCGACAAGGCGGACCACCCGCTCTACGAGGTGGCGGTCGCCCAGTGGGGCGGGTTCGTCTTCGTCAATCTCGCGGGCGACGGCGGGCCGTCGGTCGAAGAGAGCTTCGACCGGGATTCGGCGCGGCTGGATCATTGGCCGCTCGAGGACCTGGTGAGCGTCTATTGCTACCGAAAGGTCCTGGCGTGCAACTGGAAGATCTTCTGGGACAACTTCAACGAATGCCTGCATTGCCCGGGCGTGCACCCGGAGCTGTGCAGCCTGGTGCCGATCTATGGCCGCGCCATCATGGCCGAGCGCGACGATCCGCGCTGGCGGGAGCACGCCGCGGAGGACGATCCGAGATACCGCGGCGGCCTCAGGCCGGGCGCCGCCACCTGGTCGACCGACGGCCAGGTCCACAGCCCGACCTTTCAGGGACTGAGCGCCGAGGAGGCCCGGGACGGACAGACCTTCGTCACCTGCCTGCCGTCGGTCTTCGTGGTGGCGCACGTCGACTACGTGCGGACGGTCCGCCTGCGCCCCCTGGGCCCGGAGCGCACCGAACTGCTCGCCGAGTGGCTGTTCCCGCCCGAAACCGTGGCCGACCCGGCGTTCGATCCGGCGCAGGCCATCGCGTTCCCGACCCTGGTCATGGAACAGGACGCCCGGGTCTGCGAACTCAATCAGAAGGGCCTGCGCGCGCTGCCGCACGAGCGGGGCGTCCTCATGCCGGAGGAATACGTCCTCAAGCGATTCCACGACTGGGTGCGCGGCGAGCTGGAGAGATCCTAACGCGGCCCGCGCCGCGCACCGGCGCGTCTGGCGCGCCTGGCGCGCCCGGCGCTAAACGATTTTCAATGATTGCCCGCTAGCTTGGCCGGGAGACGGCCTTCAGCCGCGAAAGGATTCGCTAAGCATGTTCAAGAAGAACGAATCCGCCACCTCGAAGCGTCACTCCGCCGGCCACTCCGCCCGTCACTCGGTCCTGCCCGCGGGCACGACGCTCGACGGCGACCTGATCGGCGACGGCGATATCACGATCGAGGGCACCGTCAACGGCAACATCCGATGCCGGTTCCTCACCTTGAGCGGCCAGCCCACCATCCGCGGCTGCGCCGAGGCCGAGGTGGTCAACCTCTGCGGCAATTTCACCGGCGAGCTTCACGCCAGCAAGGTGATCCTCAACAAGTCCGCCAGGATGCGCGGCGACCTCTATTATCGGGTGCTGGAAGTCCAGCCCGGCGCCGACTTCGAGGGCCGGGTGGCGCCGCTCGAAAAAGCCCCGGAGAGAGCCGCCCGCCCGGCCCGCGAGACGCGGGAGCGCCCGCCGGAGAGCGCGGACTCGCGGCAGACCCTGGATCTGCCGGAGACCTTGGACCTGCCGGCGGGGCTGGCGCTTCGCACCGACCCGGCGTGACGGCGCGGCCCGGCGGCCCGCCCCAATTACCCGAGATCAACCCACAGGAAATCAGAGACCGCGCACCAGGCTGGGCGCCTCGAGCGGCACGAAGCCGTAGTGCCGCAGCCACCTGAGGTCCGAATCGAAGAAGGTGCGCAGGTCCGGGATGCCGTACTTCAGCATGGCGATGCGCTCGACCCCCATGCCGAAGGCGTAGCCCTGATAGCGGGCCGGGTCGACGCCGCAGTTCTCCAGCACCTTGGGGTGCACCATGCCGCAGCCGAGAATCTCCAGCCAGTCCTCGCCGGCGCCGATGCTCAGCGTGCCGCCCTTGCGCGAGCAGCCGATATCGACCTCCGCCGAGGGTTCGGTGAAGGGAAAATAGCTCGGCCGGAAGCGCACCGGCAGGTCGTCGACGCCGAAGATCGTCCGGCAGAACTCCACCAGCGTGCCCGTCAGATGGCCCATGTGGGTGGTCTCGTCGACCACCAGGCCCTCGAGCTGGTGGAACATGGGCGCGTGGGTGGCGTCGGAATCGGCGCGAAACGCCCGGCCCGGCACGATGATCCGGATCGGCGGCTCGGTCTTCTGCATGGTGCGGATCTGCACCGGCGAGGTGTGGGTGCGCAGGACCTTGCGCTCGCCGTCGGGCCTCGCCTGCAGATAGAAGGTGTCGTGCTCCTGGCGGGCCGGATGCTCGGGCGGGATGTTGAGGGCGGTGAAGTTGTGGAAGTCGTCCTCGATGTGCGGCCCCACGGCGACCGAGAAGCCCATCTCGCCGAAGATCGCTATCATCTCGTCGATGGTCTGGCTGATCGGGTGGATGCGGCCGACCTCCGCCGGCCGCGGCGGCAGGGTGACGTCGACCCGCTCCTCGGCGAGGCGCGCCTCCAGCTCAACCTCCTCGAGGTCCTGCTTGCGCGCCTCGATCGCCGCCGCGATCGCCTCCTTGACCTGGTTCAGCGCCTGGCCGGCCGCCTTGCGGGCCTCGGGGTCGAGGCCGCCCAGGCTCTTCATGCGCTGGGTGACCGCCCCCTTCTTGCCGAGCGCCTCGACGCGGACCTGCTCCAGCTCCGCGATCGACGCCGCGGCGGCGGACGCCTCGACGAACTTGGCCCTGACGGCTTCGAGGTCTGCGCTCATGGTCGCGTCCCAGCGCTCACCGGCGGGAACCGCGCGGCCTAGTCGCCGGCCTTCGGTCCCGCGGCCAGCGCCCCTTGCGCCTGCTCGACCAGCGACTTGAAGGCCGCCGGCTCGCGCACCGCCAGATCCGAGAGCACCTTGCGGTCGAGTTCCACCCCGGCCTTCCTGAGGCCGTTCATGAGCTGGGAGTAGGTCAGCCCGTGCTCGCGGGCGCCGGCGTTGATCCGCTGGATCCAGAGCGCCCGGAAGTTGCGCTTCTTGACCCGCCGGTCGCGATAGGCGTACTGCAGCGCCTTCTCGACCCGCTCGATGGCCACCCGGTAGGCGTTGCGGCCACGGCCCTGATAGCCCTTGGCCTGCTTGATCACCTTCTTGTGCCGGGCGTGGGTGGTCACGCCCCTCTTCACGCGCGCCATGGCAGCTCTCCTCAGGCGTTCGGCAGGAAGTAGCGCTTGATGATCTTGGCATCGGGCGCCGCGGCGATCTTGGTGCCGCGGGCCTTGCGCAACATGCTCTGCGGGCGCCGGCGCATGAAGTGCTTCTTATAGGCGTGGTTGATCCGGACCTTGCCGGAGGCGGTCAGGCGGAACCGCTTCTTGGCGCCGCTCTTGGTCTTCAGCTTGGGCATTTCGCGTTCCTTGTGACAGAGGTTCGAAGCAGCGTTCTTGCAGGCGGACGGGCATGCCCTTGGGCCGCGCCGCCTGACATATGCAGCGCGAGGTTATAGCCGCGTGCCCCGAGGCTGGCAAGGGGCGCCCGCGGGATCGCTCTGGCGCGGGTTTCGGAGGCTGGGGACGCTAGGGTCGGGTCATTTCGGGGCCATGACCATGGTCATCTGGCGGCCCTCCATCTTGGGGGACTGCTCGACCTTGGCCAGCTCTTGGAGGTCGTCGCGCACGCGCTCCAGCACCTGCATGCCGATCTCCTGGTGGGCCATCTCGCGGCCACGGAAGCGCATGGTCACCTTCACCTTGTCGCCCTCGTCGAGGAAGCGGTGAATGGCGCGCATCTTGAAGTCGTAGTCGTGGACGTCGATGTTCGGCCGCATCTTGATTTCTTTGACCTCGATGATCTTCTGCTTCTTGCGCGCGACGTTGCGCTTCTTCTGCTCTTCGTACTTGAGCTTGCCGTAATCGAGGATCTTGCAGACGGGCGGATCGGCGTTGGGCGAAATCTCGACCAGGTCGAGGCCGGTCTCTTCGGCACGGGCGAGCGCGTCGCCGATCGGCACCACGCCCAAATTGTCGCCCGTATAATCGATCAATCGGATCTGCTGAGCATTGATCTGCTCGTTGGCGCGCGGTCCTTCACGGGATGGCGCGGCAGTCACAGGTGGACGAGCTATGGATATCTCTCCTTTGCTGTTGTCTCGGGAATCCCCCCAACGCCGACCCGTCCGGACTCGACATCGGGGGCTGCACCCTGCGCGGGTCAACTCCCCCGTCAGCCGAGGTCGGGCGGGGTCGCTTCCTCCTGAAGTGTAGTGATGGCAGCGCCGAGCGCAAGCACCTCTTGGTCCTTGGCCCCCAGCCGACGCAGCGCGACGCTGCCCTCTTCGGCCTCGCGACGTCCGACCACCGCGATCACCGGCACCTTTCCGACCGAGTGCTCGCGAACTTTGTAGCTAATTTTTTCGTTTCTGAGATCCGCCTCCGCGCGCAGGCCAGCGGCCTCGAAGGCGGCCACCACGTCCTCGGCATAGCGGTCGGCGTCCGACGTGATGGTCGCCACCACGACCTGCACCGGCGCCAGCCACAGCGGAAACCGCCCGGCGTACTGCTCGATCAAAATCGCCAGAAACCGCTCGAAGGAGCCGAGGATGGCCCGGTGCAGCATAACCGGCCGGTGCTTGGCGCCGTCCTCGCCGACATAGTTCGCATCGAGCCGTTCCGGCAGCACGAAGTCGACCTGCAGCGTGCCGCATTGCCAGTCCCGGCCGATGGCGTCGCGCAGGACGAAATCGAGCTTGGGCCCGTAGAAGGCGCCCTCGCCGGGGTCGAG